>NZ_DIEJ01000241.1:0-77379 GCF_002418565.1 Achromobacter sp. UBA5777
TTACTTCAGGATCTTGGCGACGACGCCGGCGCCGACGGTACGACCGCCTTCACGGATGGCGAAACGCAGACCTTCTTCCATGGCGATCGGGGCCAGCAGCTTGACGGTCATCGTCACGTTGTCGCCCGGCAGAACCATTTCCTTGTCGGCCGGCAGGTCGATCGTGCCGGTCACGTCCGTCGTGCGGAAGTAGAACTGGGGACGATAGCCGTTGAAGAACGGGGTGTGGCGGCCGCCTTCTTCCTTGGACAGGATGTACACCTCGGACGTGAAGTCCGTGTGCGGGGTGATCGAGCCCGGCTTGGCCAGAACTTGGCCGCGCTGGACGTCTTCACGCTTGGTGCCGCGCAGCAGGATGCCCACGTTGTCGCCGGCTTGACCTTGGTCCAGCAGCTTGCGGAACATTTCCACGCCGGTGCAGGTCGTCTTGACCGTCGGAACGATACCGACGATTTCGATTTCTTCGCCGACCTTGATGATGCCGCGTTCGATACGGCCGGTCACCACGGTGCCGCGACCCGAGATCGAGAACACGTCTTCAACGGGCATCAGGAACGCGCCGTCGATGGCACGCTCAGGCGTCGGGATGTACGAATCCAGCGCAGCAGCCAGCGACAGGATGGCCTGTTCGCCCAGTTCGCCCTTGTCGCCTTCCAGCGCCAGCTTGGCCGAACCCTTGACGATCGGGGTGTCGTCGCCCGGGAAGTCGTACTTGGACAGCAGTTCGCGAACTTCCATTTCCACCAGCTCGAGCAGCTCGGCGTCGTCAACCATGTCAGCCTTGTTCAGGAAGACGATGATGTACGGCACGCCAACCTGGCGGCTCAGCAGGATGTGCTCACGCGTTTGCGGCATGGGGCCGTCAGCGGCCGACACGACCAGAATCGCGCCGTCCATCTGGGCAGCGCCCGTGATCATGTTCTTGACGTAGTCAGCGTGGCCCGGGCAGTCAACGTGCGCGTAGTGACGCGATTCCGTTTCGTACTCGACGTGGGCCGTGTTGATCGTGATGCCGCGGGCCTTTTCTTCAGGAGCTGCATCGATCTGGTCGTAGCCCTTGGCTTCGCCGCCGAACTTGGTCGACAGAACGGTCGTGATCGCCGCCGTCAACGTCGTTTTGCCGTGGTCAACG
Organism: Achromobacter sp. UBA5777; assembly: GCF_002418565.1. Taxonomy (NCBI): domain Bacteria; kingdom Pseudomonadati; phylum Pseudomonadota; class Betaproteobacteria; order Burkholderiales; family Alcaligenaceae; genus Achromobacter; species Achromobacter sp. UBA5777. The sequence goes on from NZ_DIEJ01000241.1 coordinate 1,133, forward strand.
TGACCAATCGTACCCACGTTCACGTGCGGCTTGGTACGTTCAAACTTGCCTTTTGCCATGGCTGACTCCTGACCTGGATTGCGCTTCTGACTGAAGAAAAGAATTTGGAATTTGTGGTGCCCATGGCGCGGATCGAACGCGCGACCTCTCCCTTACCAAGGGAGTGCTCTACCACTGAGCCACATGGGCATTTAAAAATCTTGGAGCGGGTGAAGGGAATCGAACCCTCGTCGTAAGCTTGGAAGGCTTCTGCTCTACCATTGAGCTACACCCGCGGCAAACCCTTTCACCTTCTCACTTCCCAACCCTTCGAAATGAAGGCCGGAGATTCTTTGCCGCCTTCTTTGCGAAGGGCGCACAAGGCCACCGGGCCTTACATTGCAAATCCAGGCAAACCGCGCCTGGATTTAGGTATGGGTCTCTGGTGGAGGAGGTTGGATTCGAACCAACGTAGGCGCAAGGCCAACAGATTTACAGTCTGCCCCCTTTAACCACTCGGGCACCCCTCCAGCGGAGAACTTGAGATTATGAACACTTTCAAATCCGCTGTCAAACCATTCGGATGAAAAATTCAAAATTTCAGTTCCACCTCCGCCGCGTTTCCGTGCAGAGGGGGCGAAGCTTACAGGTTTCCGCGAATTGCTGCACGGAAAAGCTGAGAATATTTTTCTGCGGAGAAATTTACCGGGTTGGTTCCGGCGGACGGATCCTGGCTCGCCATGTGCCCTACCCGCTCGGCCTGGGCATCGTCCAAGCCGATTTCCGCCAGCGTGTGGGGGATGCCGACTGCCTGGCGCAGCGCCAGCACCCACTCCAGCACCGCCCCGGGTCCCTGCTGCGGCAGGCCGAGGTAGCGAGCGAGCGCTTCGAGACGCGGCGCGACCGCATGCTCGTTGGCTTTCAAGACGTAAGGCATGAGGATGGCGTTGAGCATCCCGTGGTGTGCGTCATACAGCGCGCCAAGCGGATGTGCGAGCGCGTGCATTGCGCCCAGGCCGCGCTGAAACGCGGTGGCGCCCATGCATGAGGCGGTGAGCATCTGCTGACGCGCCTGCAGATCGGCGCCATCGGCGACAGCCTGCGGCAGATACTCCTTGATGAGGCGCATGCCTTCGAGTGCGATGCCGGCCGCCATGGGATGAAAGACCGGCGAACAATAGGCCTCGAGATTGTGCGATAGCGCATCCATGCCCGTCGCTGCCGTGATCTTCGGCGGCAGGCCGACCGTGAGTTCGGCGTCCAGGATCACGATGGACGGCAACATGCGGGCGTGGAAGATGATGCGCTTTACCTGCGCGGCCTCATCGGTGATGACGGAGGCGCGCCCGACTTCAGAGCCCGTGCCCGCAGTGGTCGGCACCGCCACGACGGGCGCCATGGCGGCGGCATTGACGCGCAGGTAGTTGTCGCCGATGTCTTCGAAGTCCCACAACGGCCGGTCCTGCCCGGCCATCAATGCAATGGCTTTTGCCGCATCAAGCGCGGAGCCGCCGCCAAATGCGATCACACCATCATGTTGCCCTCGCCTGAACGCAGCCACGCCGTCATCGACGTTGCGACCTGTCGGATTGCCCTTGATGTCGTGGAACACCGCGCAATCCAGTCCCGCATCGCGGCAGGCGCTTACCGCATCACGAACCATGGGCAATGCAGCGAGCCCCGGATCCGTCACGAGCAAGGGGCTGGTCATGCCCAGCTCGCGGCAATAGCCCGGCAGCTCGTTGATGCGTCCGGGTCCCGCCTTGATGTTGGTGGGATAGTTCCAGTTGACGGCGGGGACGGTCATGATGCGAATCCTGATGGCGCGGCGTCAAAGGCTGCGCAGATGAAAAGACTTGGGCTGCGTGAGCTGTTCGTATCCGACTGACGACAAGGACACGCCGCGTCCCGATTGCTTGACGCCCGTCCACGCGAGCGCCGGATCGAGGTAGTCGCAGCGGTTCATGAAAAATGTGCCGGTGCGCAGTTGCCTGCCGATACGCAACGCGGCGGCTTCGTCCTGCGTGTAGGCCGCGGCGGTCAATCCGTACGGACTGTCGTTCATCAGCGCGATGGCTTGATCGTCGCTGTCGACTGGCATGATGCCAACCACCGGACCAAAGCATTCGTCGCTCATGATGCGCATTCGGTGGTCAACCTGGGTCAGTAAAGCAGGCGCCACGTAACACGAGCTTTTACTCACAAATGAGCCTTCACTCGCATTCTTGAAATGCGAGTGATCAATCAGATTTATCGCGCCTGAACTGACCGCCTGTTCGATGACCTCGAGAATCTCTGCCGCCGCGCGGGCACGGACAACGGGGCCAAGCGTCGTATCCGGCTGCAAAGGATTACCCAGGACATAGCGGTGCGTCAGAGCAACGGCGCGCTCGACAAACGCGTCGTGCACGCCGCGCGCCACGTAAATGCGCTGGATGCCGCAACAGGACTGGCCGGCGTTGAAGAAAGCGCCGTCGACCAGCGACTCTGCCGCCGCGTCAAGGTCGGCGTCTTCTCGCACATAGGCCGGATCGTTCCCGCCCAGCTCCAGCCCGACGCCGATGAAGCGGCCCGCGGCGCTTTCCTCGACGACTCGCCCTCCCCGCACCGAGCCGGTGAAGGACACATGGCCGATCTCGGGAGCGCGGATCAGCCGCTGTGTGATGTCGTGGCTGGCGTGCAGGTATTGAAAGACGCCTCTCGGCGCCCCCGCGTCCCGAAACGCGCGGTCGAGGAGTTCCGCGCACAGCGGCGTCTGGTCCGAATGCTTGAGGATGACGGTGTTGCCCGCCATCAACGCGGGCACGATGCTGTTCACCGCAGTCAGCAAGGGATAGTTCCACGGCGCGATGGTGAGCGCCACCCCGACGGGCTCGCGGCTGATGAAGCGAGTGAAGCCGGCTTGCGCCGGCGCGGCGATGGGTGCGAGTGCTGCTTCCGCGATCTCGATCATGTGACGCGCCCGGGCCGCGAAGCCGTCCACCTCGCCGGGCGCGTCGCGCAACGGGCGGCCCATCTGGATGGTGATGGCGCGCGCGACCTCATCCTTGGCCGCCACGAAATGGGCGACGGCCGCCTCGACGATGCGCCCCCGCGCGGCGATGCCGAGCGCTTGCCATTCCGGCTGCGCGCCCTGGGCGTTGGCCAGCGCCTGCGCGATCTGCGCATCGCTGGCGTACGCGCGGCGGACGACCTCGCGTCCGTCTATCGGGCTGATGGTGATCAGTTCGTCGGTCATGGCGGCCCTGGTTGCGATGAACAGTTCAGATGATTTCGAAGTAGCGCGCCAACTCCCAATCGGTCACATGGCGCCGGAACTGCCGCTCTTCCCACTCGCGCGTCGCGGCATAGTGCTCGACGAACGCGTCGCCAAACAGCAGACGCGCCGCTTCAGATGCGCGGAGGCGCTGCGCGGCCTCCCACAAGGTGGTGGGCAGATGCAGATGCGCCGGAAACTCCTGTGTGTAGGCGTTGCCTTGCACCCTGGGCTCGGGCGTCAGTCCCTGTTCGATGCCGTGCAACCCGGACGCCAGCGCCGCAGCAAGGGCGAGATACGGATTGGCGTCGGCCGAGCCGATGCGCACTTCGACGCGCTGCGATTTGTCGCTGCCCGGAATGAGCCGCAGCGCCGTCGTCCTGTTTTCCATGCCCCAGGTGGCGTCCAGCGGGGCCCAGTAACCGGGCACCAGGCGCGAATAGCTGTTGATGGTCTGCGCGTACAACGCGGTGAACTCGGGCAGATAGTGCTGCACGCCTGCCATGAAGGCCGCCTGCGTGCCGCCGACGCCATGCGGCTGCGATTCGTCGAAGAAGGCCGAGCGACCCGTGTCGTGATGGCGCAGCGACAGATGGATGTGGCCGCTCTGGCCGGGATGCTCGTGCGACCACTTCGCCATGAACGTGGCCATCAGGCCGTTCTGCTGCGCGAGCGCCTTGGTGAAGGTCTTGAACAGAAACGCCTTGTCGGCCGCGGCCGCCGCCCGGTCCACGGCAAGCGCCGCTTCCAAAACGCCCGGGCCGGTTTCGGTGTGCAGGCCTTCGATGGGCATGTCCATGCGTTCGCACAGGTCGAGCAGCTTGCGGTAGAAGTCGCCCTCGACCGTGCTGCGCAGCACCGAGTATCCGAAATTGCCCGGCGTCCAGTTCTCCATGTTGCGATAGTGCTTGGCGCGGACCGAGTGCGGCGTCTCGCGGAACATGAAGAACTCGTACTCCAGTGCGGCGTAGACGTCGAATCCCATGTCTGCCGCGCGATCGATCACGCGGTGCAGCAGACGGCGTGGGCAGATGGCGGCGGCATCGCCTTCAAATTCGGCCAGGAACAGCAGCATGTCTTCCCCGCCGGGGCCTTGCTCCAAGGGAAGCCGGCGCGCGCTCTGCGGCACGATCCGCATTTTTGCATCGGGGTATGCCGTGTGCCAGCCGGTGTAGCGGGTGTTGTCGTAGAGCTGGTCGTCGAGGTCCCATCCCAGGACCACGTCGCAAAACGCGAGGCCCGATCGCAAGGCGCCCAGAAACTTGTCGCGCCGCAGGTACTTGCCCAGCATGACGCCGTCGACGTCTGACAGGCCCACCTTGATATGCGACAGCGGGCTGGATTGGACCAGCCGCTCTGCGTCTTCCAGCGTTGCTACCCCTAGTGCGTGCATGCTTGTTCACCTTGTGGCTGAAGCGTTGCGCGGGACTGCACGTTTTTCCAGTCTAGTCACGATGCCACATGTTGGCAAACGTGCCCTGCCCTGTACTTGAACGGCCTCCCCGCTGGCTTCCGCTGCACACACACGCCGGTCCCCGTGGTTTCCCTAGGGTCAACAAACGCAATCAGTCCAGCGACACGCCCGCCGTCTTCACCATTTCGGCCCAGTACGCAGTGTCCTGCTGCAGCCGGCTCTTGAAGGCGTCCGGCGCGCTGCCGACGGGTTGGCTTCCGCCGCTATTGATCTTGGCGATCACGGCGGGTGACTTCATGGCGCGGTCCACGGCCTGCGACAGGTAGGCGATGCGCTCAGGCGGCGTGCCGGCGGGCGCAAAGAGGCCGTACCAGTCGTCCGCGGTGATGCCTTCAAGTCCGGCCTGCTTCAACGTGGGAGCGCGCTTGAACACGCCAACGCCGTCGCCATGGCTCATGGCGAGGATCTGCAGTTTTCCGGCGGCCACCATGGGTTCGGCCGACGCAGGCGACGTGATCAGCATGTCGACGGTACCGCCCAGGAGATCCGTCACGGCGGGCGCGGCGCCGCGGTATGGCACATGCACCAGCTGGACGCCGGCCTTCTTCGACACCAGCGCGCCCATCAGGTGGCTCATCGTGCCGTTGCCGGGCGTGGCATACGTAATGACGCCCGGCTGCTTGCGTGCCGCTGCGAGATAGGCGTCCAGCGTCTTGTACGGTCCGTCCGCGCGCGACACGAGCACGAGCGGCGCCGAGGTGATCTGCGAGATCGGCACGAAGTCCTTGAGCGGATCAAAGCCCACATTCTTGTACAGGCGGGGATTCACGGCCATGACGCTGGTCTGCGACATCACGAGGGTGTAGCCGTCGGGCTTGGCGCGCGAGACCTGCGCGGTGCCGACGTTGCCGCCCGCCCCCGAACGGTTCTCGACCACCACGCTCTGACCCGTGATGGCGCCCAGCTCCTGCGCGATCAGACGCGCGACGCCGTCGTTGCCGCCGCCGGGAGGAAACGGCGAGACCACGGTGATGGCCTGCTTCGGATAGTCCGCCAAAGGCGCTGGTGCCTGCGCGTGCGCCGTGACGCCCCACATCAGGCCGGCCATCGCGGCGGCGGCGGTCTTGCAAGCGTGCAATGCGTGTTGCTTCATCTGGATTTCCCCTTGAGTTGGCGGCCGGATACTCGGCCGTCCTTTGCATTCCGGTTCGCCATGAACCGTCCGCACCCCGCCGGCAAAGGCCGCCGGGGCGTACTGATCAGGTTGAAGCGTGGGTGGCGCCGCGCGCGTCGGCGCGGCGGCGGGTGTCAGCCGGCCGGAGCCCCGGGGAACCGGTAGGTGGCGCGTTCCCGCTCGTCGATCTGCTTGACGAGGTTGGTTTCCCAGGCCAGGTACTGGCGCGCCGCGGCCTTGTTGCCGTCGTGGCGGTCATGCACGAAAAATAGGTAGTCGATGCAGTCGCTGTCGGGTGGATCGGCGGGCGTGGATTCCAGCGCAATCCGTTGCGCGGTCCAGCTTTCGGGCGTGCCCGTGTTCGCCTTGACGTCTGAAAAGCCCAATGCGTGCAGATCGTTTGCCGCCCAGGCCGCCAGCGCGGCGTCCTCGGCCAGCAGGATGACGGGACGCGGGGGATCCAGCGTCAGCCGATCCAGACGCGGCCGGATCGACCAGCGCGCGCCGGCGACGTGGCGCGCTCGATACCGCATGCTGGGGCGGATATCGATCGCCTGCGCGCCCTGCGCCAGCGCATCCGCAAGTTGCGCATCGGACAACACGGTGATCGCCGGCATCGGCGCCGCGGCCACGTCGTTCGGCAGCGTCGCGCCGCTTCCTTCGTCGAGCGTGCAAGCGTCCCAGCCCATCTGCCGCAACCAGCTCGCGACGACAGGGGCGCGCACGCCTTCCGCATCGAACACGACGATCCGTGCGCCGCGCACGGCGATGTACTGGTCCGTCGCCTGGATAAGCTGGCCGCCCGGCGCGTGCTGCGCACCCGGCAGCGAACCTTGGGCGAATTCCTCGGCGCTGCGCACATCGCACAGAAACGTCGTGCGCGCCGAATCGCCTAGCCAGGTCTGTACCTGCGCCGCGTTTGCCGACGGCACGCCATGACGCCGGGCAAGCTGCGCGGATCGCTGCGCCAGCGCCGGAACGTCGTCTTGCGAAATGTCGTCGGCATAACGGCGGCGCGCGCCGTGCTCGAGCTGCAAGTCCTCCAGATACCAGCCCTGCGTGCCGTTTTCGAGCGCGTAGACGGGATTGGGAACGCCAAGATTGATCAGCGTCTGCGCGCCGATGATGCTGCGGGTGCGGCCGGCGCAATTGATCACGATGGTGGTGTCCGGGCGCGTCGCGAGCGTATGAGCGCGCAGCGCCAGCTCGCCGTTGGGGCAGCAGATGCCGCCCGGGATGCTCATCTTCTGGTATTCCGCAAACGGACGGCCGTCCAGCACGATCAGGTCGTCGCCGCGGCGCTGGCGTTCAGCCAGTTCGCGGGCGCCGATGCGGGGGGTGTGGAAAACCTCTTCGGCCAGTTCTCCGAACGTCTTGCTGGGCACGTTGACGCCCGCGAACGCCGCGTAGCCATCGCGCTGCCATTGCGCCAGCCCGCCCGCCAATTGATGCACGTTTGTATAGCCCAGCGCGGCCAGTGCGCGGGCGGCGCGCGCCGCGGTGTCGTCATCGCCGCCGTTGTCGTAAACAACGACGCGCACGCCACGGCGCGGCGCAAGTCGCACGATGTCGATTTCGAGCCTGCTGTACGGCACCGGCGCGGCGTAGAAGAGATGGGACTCGCCATACTGGCCATGTTCGCGCACGTCCAGCAGCGCGATCTCGCCGCCATCGTGCAGCCACTGCTTGAGCGTATGCGAATCGACGCTGGCGGATTGTTGGTCTTGATAGGACTGCATCATGAGATTCGGAGGGAGCGAAGGGGTTGGGTCAGCGCGGCAAGACCGCGTTCCAGGTCGGCGATGAGGTCGTCAGGATCTTCCAGGCCGATATGCAGGCGCAGCATGGGACCGCTAGCCTGATAGCCGGGAAGCGATCGGGCGTTCTGCAGAAAGACCGGGATCACCAGGCTTTCGAAGCCGCCCCACGATGCGCCGACGCCAAAGAGCTGCAGGCTGTCGATAAGCCTTTCGGCATCGGCCTCGGTGTAGGCGTCGGACAGTTCGATCGTCAGAAGGCCATTGGCGCCATTGCAATCGCGCCGCCAGAGGGCGTGGGAGGGATCGCCCGGCAAGGCGGGATTCAAGACGCGCGAGACTTCGGGCCGCGCCTGCAACCACTGCGAGATCTGCAGCGCGCTGCGCGCGTGCTGCGCCATGCGCAACGGCAGCGTGCGCATGCCGCGCAGCACCAGGAAAGCGTCGTCGGCCCCAACCGTCTGGCCGAAGTCGATCGTTGCGCGTTCCAGCGCACGCCAGGCACGATCGTTGGTGATGACCGCGCCCATCATCACGTCGGCATGGCCGCCGAGGTATTTGGTGGCGGCCAGGATGGAAATATCGGCGCCCAATGCGAGCGGTTTTTGCAGCAAACCGGACGCCCACGTGTTATCCACAGCCAGCCAGCAGCCGTGTTTTTTAGCAGTTGTGGATAACTCGGTGAGGTCCGGCATCTCGTACGTCAGGGACCCTGGCGATTCGGCGTAGATCATGCGGGTATTGGGCCGGATCAGCGGCTCGATGCCCTGGCCGTCGGGGCGGTAGTACGTGAACTCGATCCCCAGACGCGTCAGGTGTTCGGCACAGAACCGGCGCACCGGCTCGTACACGGCATCGGTCAGCAGCACGTGATCGCCCGCGCGAAGATAGGCGAGCAGCACCGTGGCGATCGCGGCCTGCCCCGTGGGGTACAGCTTGGCGCGAAAGCCCTCTTCCAGTTCGACCAGCGCGTCTTCCAATGCGTGCGTGCTGTCGGTGCCGCGCGCGCCGTAGGAGGGCAGGCGCTCCTGTTCGCGGCGCGCCCGCGTATCGCGCCACGCTTGCACGCTGTCGAACACATACGTGCTGGCGCGCGTGACCGGGGTGTTGACCCAGCCTTGATGAGGACGTCCCGCGCGCAGCAGGCGCGTTGCGGACCGGAAGGGTTTGCTCATGATCAGCGCCGCGTCTGCACGCCGATGGGCATGATCTTGCAGGTGCCGGTCTCCAGATCGAAGCCCAGGCGTTGGTCCAGCGTTTCCAAGGCGCGCCCGTACATGTGCAGGTGACGGATGACGCTGTCGCCCTGGATCTCCACCGCGTGGATGTCGTCGGGCATCAGGGCGATGCCGCTGCCCGGGCCGACGACGACGGTGTCGACCTTTTCCAGCTTGCCGACGCCGGGTTGCGAGCCGTCGTCAATGCGGTCGTACACGTAGTTGTATTCCACACCTTCAACCGCGGCGATACACGCCCAGGTGGTGTGGTTGTGCGGCACGATCTTCTTGCCGGGGCGCATAACGTTCAGATAGAGCGCGTAGCTTTTGTCGGCGTCCTCGGCGATGAGGTAGCGGGCCTGGCGTTCGTCGCCTTCAGGCGGCGGGTAGCGGTCGGCGCCCCACCAGGCGGTGTTGCCGGCCAGGGCAACCAGCTCGTCCAGGACGGATTGCAGGCTGTCGCGGTTCAGGCCCTTATTTCCTACAGTTTTTTTAATATTTTCGACCGCGCTATCGATGCCGGCCTGTTGAGGATGTGCAGTGCTCACGTTGACGTTCCCTCTTGTTTCATGAGTTATTGCACTCACTGTATCGCCCGGATCACGGGCCAACAATTTAAATTGCTTGAACATTCCATTAGGGCTGCTAATGTGTCGGGTTATCCCTGAACCCGTTTTCATCGCCCTGATGCGGAACCTTGACCTTGACCTGCTGCGCACGCTGACGGCAATCGCCCAGCATGAAACATTCTCGGAAGCCGCCCACCGGCTGCACAAAACGCAGTCGGCCATCACGCAGCAGATGCAGCGCCTTGAAGCCATGATCGGTCTGCCCCTCTTTGAAAAGCAGGGCCGCAACAAGGTGCTGTCTTCCCACGGCCGGCGGCTGGTCGAATACGCGCGGCACATGCTGGCCATCAATGACGAAGCGCTGCGCGCGCTGCAGGCCGGGCCGTTGGAAGGCGATCTGCGATTGGGTGCACCGCTGGACGTGGCGGACACGATCCTGCCGACGCTGCTGACGCACATCGCGCGTGTCGCCCCACGCGTGAAGTTGGAAATCCGGGTGGACCGCAGTCCTTTCCTGATGGACGCGCTGCGCGCCGGCGAAATCGATCTGACCATCTCGACGCGCTTTGACCAGGACTTCGAGGGCGTGGCGTTGCGCACGTCGCCGACGGTATGGTTGGCGTCCGCAGATTACGTGCACGATGCCCATTCGCCCGTACCCCTGGTGCTGGCGGACGAGCCCAGCATCTTCCGCCGGCTGGCGCTCAATGCACTGGAGCAGGCGCAAGTGCGCTGGCACACGAACTACGTGGCGCCGAATCTGGTGGGGATCAAGGCAGCGCTACGCGCGGGCCTGGGCGTGACAGCGCGCAGCGTTGAACTGCTGGGGCCGGAGATGCGGGTACTGGGAGAAAAGGAAGGACTGCCGCCGCTGCCGGATGTGACGTACTTCCTGTGGATAAGGCGTGATCTCATCAATCCGCTGACGCGGCAGGTGTACGACATGCTGCGGACCAACCTGGGGCTTGCGCAGCAAGGCGCCGCGACCGCGTAGCCCTCGCGGTCCGCGGTTCAGTAACGGTCGAAGATCTGCTGCAGGGCAGCCGGATCGCGCGTGACCGTCAGGGCGAGCATCAGCAGGATGCGCGCCTTCTGGGGGTTCAGGTCGCGCGCCGCGACAAAACCCAAGGCGGCGTCGTCGACTTCGACATCGCGCGCCACGAACCCGCTGCCGGTGCGGCTGGACCGCACGACCGCCACGCCATCGTCCGCCGCGCGGCGCAGGCCTTCAATGGCCAGGTCGGTGGCGTTGCCATCGCCCACGCCCGCCAGCACGATGCCGTCAGCCGCGCTGGCTAGAAAATCGATCAGGTCTGCCTGCAGGTTGGCGTACGCGTAGACGATGTCGACACGCGGCCAGCCGGTCTTTTCCAGTAATGCGAGTGAAAACTCGCTTTGTTCACCGCACGTGGTGGCGTTGCGTGAATAAAAGTTGGGCACGCCGCCATGCATGACGCCGGCGCGGCCGCGGTTGGGCGACGCGAAGGCGCACAGGCCTGCGCTGGCGATCTTGTGGATTTCGCGGGCGTAGTGGATGTCTTCGTTCATGACAACGAGCGGCCCGCGGCCGCGCGCATCGGGATGACGCGCCAGCGCCACCGCGTTGTACAGATTGGCCGGACCTTCGGCGCCGAGCGCCGTAGCAGGACGCATCGCGCCGACCAGCACGACGGTCTTGTCATGGCGATTGACCAGGCTGAGGAAATACGCAGTTTCCTCGAGCGTATCCGTGCCGTGAGTGATGACGATGCCGGCCACCGAAGCGTCCTGGCAAAGCGTGTCCACGCGCTGCGCCAGCGCGCGCCAGACATCGTGCGTCATGTTCTGGCTGCCGACGTTGGCCACCTGTTCGGCGCGGATTTCGGCAAGGCCGGCAAGCTGCGGCACCGCGCCAAGCAGGTCGTTCACGGAAAACGTGCCGGCCTTGTAGCCCGCGGACGTGGCGTCGGCCTGGGCCCCTGCGATCGTGCCGCCCGTTGCGAGCACCGCAATGACGGGCAATGCGCGTTCAGGCATCCACTGCTCCGGAAAGGCCTTGGCGCTCGAGAAGCGAGTTCAGGTGCTCCCAGCCGTGGAAATCGATGACGATCTGGCCCTTTTCCTTGGCGCCCACTTTCAGCGCGACGCGCGTGCCCAGGTGGTCGGACAGTGCTTCTTCCAGACGCGTCAGGTCGCGCGACACGCCGTTGGTTTTTTTCTTGGGCGAGGCCGACGCTTCGGCTTCCTTGGCGGTCTTGGCGACGAGCTTTTCAGCTTCGCGCACCGACAGGCGGCGCGCGATGATGAGGTTGGCCAGCTGGATCTGCGTGGCCGCGTCCACGGCGAGCAGCGCGCGGGCATGGCCCATGTCGACGTCACCGGCGAGCAGCATGGTCTGCACGGGCGCGGCCAGATTCAGCAGGCGCAGCAGATTGCTGGTGGCGGAGCGCGAACGGCCAATGGCCTGCGCGGCCTGTTCGTGTGTAAGGCCGAACTCGTCGAGCAGACGGCGCACGCCGTGTGCTTCTTCCAGCGGATTCAGGTCTTCGCGCTGAATGTTTTCGATCAGCGCCATGACGGCGGCATTTTCGTCGGCGACCTCGCGCACCAGCACCGGCACTTCCTTCAGGCCGGCAAGCTGCGCCGCGCGAAAGCGCCGTTCGCCCGCGATGATCTCGTAATGCCCGGGCGTGTCGCCCAGCGCACGCACGAGAATCGGCTGCATGATGCCTTGCGTGCGAATCGATTCGGCCAGCTCGCCCAGGGCCCCCTCGTCCATGCGCGTGCGCGGCTGATACTTGCCGGCGCGCATCTTCGAGATGGGCAGGGTGGACGGCGGACCCTCGGGCTTGGCGACAGCCTTGCCGATGTTGTCGATTGCGGGCGCATCGGCGCCCAGCAAGGCGTCCAGTCCGCGACCCAATCCCTTGGGTTTCTTGGTGGCCATAATTAAATCCTCTTTCCTTCTGTCTTTGTATCCTGAGCGCCGGGCTCAGGTGTCCGCCTGCTCGGCGGGCAGGCGGTACCAATACGCGTAACAGTCTTTGAATCCGTAGCGGGCGTACAGCGTCCGCGCCGCTGTGTTTTCCGGCTCGACCTGCAGGTAGGCCGTCCTGGCGCCGCCGGCGGCCCCTTCGGCCAGCAAATGCTCCATCAGAACGGCGGCGTAGCCTTTGCGCCGATGTCCTGGATGGGTAACGATGTCGAACAGGCCGAGCAGGTCGCCTTCGCGCACGGCCAAGCCCGCGACGACCACCTGCCCTGCCGCGTCGGTGGCGAGCACCGGCTGCTTATCCACAGCCAGGCCTTGCAGGCGCGTCTGATGTTCATGGATGTGCGCGGCTGACGAGCCGCGCAGCGCCCCGGCCGCCGCCGCGAAGCGCTCGGCATCGACCATGCTGAAATGCAGATCGCTCCTGACGCTTGCGAGCGGAGCGAGCGGCGTGCTCATGACGCGAGTCTCACCGGTGTAGAGATATCCGCGGGCCTCCAGGTCGGCGTCGAGCGAAAAATCGGGGCCGATGGAGGTGATGCGCAGCACCATGGGCAAACCCTGGCGCGCATACAACGATGAACAATACGCCAGCCGCTCATCCAAAGGACGTGTGGATAACCCCAGCACATTGACGCTGCGGACCCGCTTGGCCGGCGATTGGGCGAAACGCACCAGCCAGCCATCATAGATCACCTGCGCGCCGACGGCGGTGGCGTTGAGCGCCGCGTCTTCCAGCCGCACGCGCAGCGCATCGCGCACGTCGGCGGGCGGCGTGGAGAGGGCTGTCTGGGGCGGAAAAAAGAGCGCGGCGTCGGACATGGGGGACGGCTAGTTCAGGTCCTTCCTGACCCGCTCTATCATTTCGGCGCCGAACGAAATGTAGGCCTGCGCGCCGCGTGACGCACGGTCATACACAACGCCCGGCATCCCGTAACTGGGTGCTTCGGCCAGGCGCACGTTGCGCGGCACGACGGTCTTGAAGACCTTGTCGCCAAAGTGCGATTCGAGTTGCGCGGACACCTGCTGTTGCAGCGTCATGCGCGGGTCGAACATGACGCGCAGCAAGCCGATGACGCGCAGGTCGTCGTTGATGTTGCGATGCACGCGCTTGATGGTGTTGACGAGGTCGGACAGGCCTTCGAGCGCGAAGTATTCGCACTGCATCGGAATGATGACGCCGTGCGCGGCGGCCAGGCCGTTGAGGGTAAGCAGGGACAGCGTGGGCGGGCAGTCGATGAGCACGAAGTCGTACTGGGTCGCGACGGTATCGATGGCGGCCTTCAGTTGGCGCTCTCGCTGTTCCATCTGCACAAGATCGATCTCGGCGCCGGACAGTTCACGGTTGGCCGGCAGCACGTCGTAACCGCCGGACTCCGACTTCACGCGCGACTGTTCGATGGAGGATTCGCCGATCAGCACCTGGTACAGATTGGACTCCAGCGAATTCTTGTCGATGCCGCTACCCATCGTGGCATTGCCCTGCGGGTCCAGGTCCACCAGCAGCACGCGTTGGTTGTGCGTGGCAAGGCCCGCCGCCAGGTTGATGGCGGTCGTCGTCTTGCCCACACCGCCCTTCTGATTGGCAATGCAGAATACGCGGGCGGATGTGCTGGGGGGTATGTTCTTCATAGGGTTCCTTGACTGCGGCGCATCCAGATCAGGCAGCGTTCTGCTTGCAGCTCCGGGACGTGGAGCGGCTGAATATGGTCGACTTGCCATTCCCCGCGCGCGTGCAGCGCCTGGATTTCTTCTTCGGGGAGCTTGCCCTTCATGGCGACGAGGGTACCATTCTTGGCTACGTGGCGACCCGCGAGTTGCGCAAAATCATCCAATGATGCAAACGCTCGCGACGTCACGATGTTGCACTCGGCAGGATCGATCGTTTCGATGCGCGCATGCTGCGATTGCAGGTTGGGCAAAGCCAGCGCGCCGCTCATCTGACGCACGAACGCGGTCTTCTTTTCGACGGCGTCAACGCAGGTCACGGACCAGTTGGGCCGCATGATGGCTAGAACGACGCCAGGCAGCCCGCCACCCGAGCCGACGTCGTAGACCTTGGCCGGCGCATCGGGCGCAGCCAGCGCCTCGCTGAAGGGCTTTACGGCCGCAAGGCTATCGAACAGATGCTGCACAAGCATCTGCTGGGGATCGCGGATGGCGGTCAGGTTGTACGTGCGATTCCAGCGCTGCATCTGCGCCAGGTAATTGAGCAGTTTGGCGATGGCGCCGTCATCGGCGTTCACGCCCAGCTGCTCGCATGCGCGAGTGAGTCGGCCGGCCATGTCGATGCCGGCCTGATTGGCGGGCGCGCTCATGCCGCTTGCTTGCGCGAGCCGTAATGCAGGCGCTTCAGGTGAATGAGCAAGAGCGAAATGGCGGCCGGCGTGACGCCGGAAATGCGCGCGGCCTGGCCGATCGTTTCCGGACGATGCGTCTTAAGTTTCTGGCGCACTTCGAAGGACAGGCTGGTCACGGCGTCGTAATCGACGTCCGCCGGGATCGGCTGCTGTTCATGGGCGATGTGCTTTTGCACTTCGTCCTGCTGGCGCGCGATGTAGCCGGCGTACTTGACCTGGATCTCGACCTGCTCCGAAAGCACGTCGTCTTCGACGACGCCAGGGCCGGCGAGCAGCGTGCCGTCCGCATTCTGGGCGGCCATCAAGGCTTCGTAGGTCACGTTCGGCCGTTTCAACAGATCCGCTAGTGAGTACTCACGTTCGATGGCCTTGCCTAGCAGCGGTTCGGCCACCTCGGCCGGCAGCAGACGCGGATTGACCCACGAAGACTTCAGGCGCTCGACTTCGGCGGCGACCGCGTCGCGCTTGCGGTTGAACGCATCCCAGCGAGCATTGTCGACAATTCCGAGCTGGCGACCTATTTCGGTAAGGCGCAGATCGGCATTGTCTTCACGCAGGCTCAGTCGGTATTCAGCGCGGGACGTGAACATGCGGTACGGTTCGGTCACGCCGCGCGTGACCAGATCGTCGACCAGTACACCGAGGTAGGCTTCATCGCGGCGCGGCGTCCACTGCTCGCGATCCTGCGACTTCAGTGCAGCATTGACGCCAGCCAGCAGGCCTTGGGCAGCGGCTTCTTCGTACCCGGTGGTGCCGTTGATCTGTCCCGCGAAGTAGAGCCCTTCAATTGCCTTGGTTTCCAGTGTGCTCTTGAGTCCACGTGGATCAAAGTAGTCATATTCGATGGCGTAGCCGGGCCGCATGATGTGGGCGTTTTCCAGTCCGGGCAGCGAATGGATCAGATCCAGCTGCACATCAAACGGAAGGCTGGTCGACACGCCGTTGGGATAGACCTCGTGCGTATCCAGCCCTTCGGGTTCCAGAAAGACCTGGTGCGACTGCTTGTCGGCAAACCGATGGATCTTGTCTTCGATGGACGGGCAATAGCGAGGACCCACGCCCTCGATGACGCCGCTGTACATCGGCGACCGATCAAGGCCGCCACGGATGATGTCGTGGGTGCGCGCGTTGGTATGGGTGATCCAGCACGGCAGCTGGCGCGGGTGCATGGCCACATTGCCCATGTAAGAGAACACGGGGATCGGGTCCAGGTCGCCGGGCTGTTCTTCCAGGATGGCGTAGTTGATCGTGCGTCCATCGATGCGCGGCGGCGTGCCGGTTTTGAGGCGGCCTTGGGGAAGCTGCAGTTCCTTCAAGCGCTGGCCCAACGAAATGGCGGGCGGATCACCGGCGCGGCCACCCGAGTAGTTCTGCAGGCCCACGTGGATCAGGCCGTTTAGAAATGTGCCGGCGGTCAGCACTACCGTCTTGGCACGGAACTTCAGCCCAACTTGCGTGACGGCGCCGACGACACGATCACCCTCCACCATCAGGTCTTCGACAGCCTGCTGGAACAACCAGAGGTTCGGTTGATTCTCGAGGCGTCCGCGGATGGCTTTGCGGTACAGGACACGATCGGCCTGCGCCCGCGTTGCGCGAACGGCCGGACCTTTCGATCCGTTCAAGATGCGGAACTGGATGCCGGCCTCGTCGGTTGCCAGAGCCATGGCCCCGCCCAGCGCGTCCACCTCTTTGACGAGGTGCCCCTTGCCGATTCCGCCGATGGACGGATTGCAAGACATTTGGCCAAGGGTCTCGATGTTGTGCGTGAGCAGCAGCGTCTGCGCACCGGTACGGGCAGCAGCCAGTGCCGCCTCAGTGCCGGCGTGGCCGCCACCGACGACGATGACATCGAATTCGCGGGGATAGTCCATGATGGGGGGAGGTAAAGAAGAGAGCGATCGGCGCTCATTATAGAGGCAGGGGTTGTATGTTTCACGTGAAACATGCGGGCAGGTTGTTTTAAGTGCTGTTTGCAGCAGCGTGGGTCGGTGACGCCGACATCCGTCGCGCCGGGTCGTCCGGGATATCGGCATCTGCCGGTGTTTATGGAAGTGTTCCACGTGAAACACTTAGGTCGTTTGTCGACTGCGTACGAGTCTTCAGTGGGCACTGATGTTTCACGTGGAACAGGGACCGCTATTGAGAATGGTTGGACCGACACGCTCCGAATGGGAGGCGAATCGTGTGCCGTCTCCCTCCTATGAGATCGGCTGAGAGGGGAACGGCCCCAAGAGAGTTCGACTGGCGTAGGTGTCGCTGGTAGGCGAGCTTCGAAGGCCAAAGGAGTGACCTATCCGGTGTTTCACGTGAAACGTGGCTCCGCATTCGGAGGAATGGGCTCGGCGCGGCCTTCCCTTCGAGAACGTGCTGAACACTCGACCAACGATGGAGCCAGCGATAGCCCGATCCCCAGTACCACGTGGCTCCGCGTAACCCCGAGATCATCCACGTTCGACTATCAAGCCAGTGCATTCGACCAAACGTCTTAACCTTTGCATCTACCCAAGCGGAGGGCGTTGCGACGTTTCACGTGGAACATCGCACGCCTGGCCGGATCCGCGACAGACCGTCGCCCCACACTACGGCAAGCAGGTCGCTGACGCCGGGCGTATTGGAGAGAGCGCGCCGCCATGTGCGTCGGGCTCTGGACTGATCAAAGAGATCACTAGCCGAATCTCGCGAGTGGGTTTTCTGGATATCCCAGTCCATTGCGGCCCTACTCCGCATCCAACTTCATCGCGGGCATGAGGCCATTTCATGCACGGAACCTAGGCCAGCGACACCCCACCTGGCGAGTCTTGAGAGAGGCGCCTCGGCGTTTGCAGCGTGATGTTGTTAGCCCCTCCCTTCGACCAACGGCACCGCGGACCGCTTTCACATCCAACAACCGCTTGATGTTTCACGTGAAACAACGATTCAGATCGTTTGCGAAGTCATCCCACCAATCCGCCGAACGTCGAATGTCTCGGTAATCTCCGGGGCGGGCCGTCCGCAAAGCTGTGAAGACAGCGTCTGGCGACAATAAGTACCCCCGCATACCCCCGCTGGATTATGCGATCACGTATGCCAAGTCAACGGGAGAAAGTCTGTTTCACGTGGAACATTCCTGGCGCCCAATACTGAGAAGGCATATCACTACCCTGATTGATAGAGTTAGGCGCAAAGCGCCGAGCCCTCGCACCTTCATTAGCGCCATGACCGAATTAAAGAACCGACCTTTTTCGGAGATAAACGACGACCTCGCGATCCTTGAAGGCCTCGCTGTTCTTCAACACAAATTCCGAGGCCGATGGCTCCGAACGCCTTCTCTTCATCGAACATGTTCCACGTGAAACACATGGACGGGCCCACAGGAAAGTAGCGGCAGTGTTTCACGTGAAACATCAACAGACAGGTCCAAGCTTTAAAGGCGGCGTCCGCATTTCAGGTCCCGCAGATGCCACAGCCCGCACATAGATATCTGCTTTCGCGGGCCCGCCGCCCTGAGTGGTGAACGATCTTCGATAACTGACGTAGCCGGGGCGAAAAGGTAAGAAAGATGAAAAATATCGATTTATTCCCCCCTTACCTACCCCTTACCTGAAAAATCGTATTTTTTTCAGTTCATGGCCCGCAGCAGAATGAGCAATAGTCGCCAGAACTACCGGCGATAGGTCGCTTCTGAATTCGCATGCCGGCGTTTGCTTCGACGAAGTGTTAACCACAGCGTTGTCCACAAACTAGATTCAAGCCGCCAGCAGTCCTTCGTCGCAAGCGAGTTCGGCGACGCGAGCAAAATTCGGAAGGTCGGCCAGCTCCCGCTGTGATGCACCCCAATCACACGTTAGGTTTATCCACAGACGCCCATCAACGACAAGACACTATGAAAAGAACCGAATGGCGCATCGCAAAGGCAGGGTTACGCACATTCTTATCAACAGGCAGGCCCGCGAAACGACCAGGACGCAGCGACCGAATCAGCACAGGAAAACACCAGGCGAGCCAGACAGCTCCGGGAATCCGACCGCCCGGGTATCTTCCTTAACTCGCCCATTCCTCTATTCGCGGAGAGATGTCTTATCCACAGCGTCGAAGGCGACGAGATCAAGACGGCAATGCGGTGCACACCGACGCACCACAGCCGCCTCGTTGCCGGCGGAGCCATAATCAGCAAACCAACTCCGCGTTAGAAATCAAAGACAAAGCCGAAAAATCGAAATTTGAGGCCACTGCGGACGCGGCGTTCAATAACCCGCTGAACTCTTCCCCCGCTGCACGGTCAAACCGCGCGGGCTGAACATCGGGGCGATTTATTCACAAAATTATCCCCACCCCTATATTCAATGATCGGTTCACGTCCATCGCGCATGGTCATTGACCCGAAGATAATCTTGCTCGCACTCCCGCTGCGCCGCCATCATCCATATGGGCGAGGCGCTTACGGCTTCATGTGAAACCTGTGGACAAGTCGCAAGGAGAAATCCGACGCGACGACTGACTGCCCGCCGCAGCGCTCGACCCGCCCGCCCCAGTCAAATTGCGCCGTCACACCGTCCGCAATTCCCGTTCCCGAGACCTCACCCTTTCGGCGATATCCCCATTTCTATCCACAGGCGCGGACCGTCAATTTGGATAGCGAGTGGCGTAATTCTGTGCATAACCGGCATGGGGATATCTTTGTGAACAACAAGCGCCAAACCGCAAATTTTCGCGCCACGACCGACGAAAAACCCGCATCACAGACGCTCGAATTCGGCTAACCAAACCTCTCGAACAACCCGACAAAAGACAAGTTTCCCTATGAAATAGGGGATTAAACGGCTTTTATGCACGCCTGACGCAACTCGGGAACGTATTCACGGGGAACACGAAGACATCGCCTGCATTAATGCAGAATTCTGTGCAAAACCCGGTTCACCGAAGCGCGATTGCTTCATAACTGAGCACCCGCGTGCTCATGTCCGGAAATAATTATCCACAGAGTTATCCAGTGCTCGAGGATATGTTAGTGGACACTAACAAACGGGAAGATGCGCGTCAAAGTTGATGACTCAGCGCACACCAAAACGTGGCCCATTCAGTGCCACTTCGCTGTAGCAACGCAGCGCTGCATGGCCGCACCGAACTAACCTCGCGAACCGAAATGGCCGCCCAAATGAAACAACGCCCCAGACCGGAAGGTCTTGGGGCGTTGTAGCCAGGCCTAGCCTGGCTGACGGGAAATTGGGATTTCCCGATTTAGAGCGGGCGAATTTCGGCCGCTTGAGGTCCTTTCGGACCATCCTTAACTTCGTATTCGACTTCCTGGCCTTCGTTCAGGCTGCGATAGCCGCGACCCTGGATGGCGGAAAAGTGTGCGAACACATCGGTGCCGCCCACGTCCGGCGTGATGAAACCGAAACCCTTGTCAGCGTTGAACCACTTGACTTTGCCCTTCTGAGCCATTTTCTCTAGCGTCCTGTAATTAAATCGAAATGCAATGAATCAAGGACGCCGTGCGAACTGAACGATCGGTGCAAAACCAGTGTTCCCGCTTGTCGCCAGAGCGGCAGAAACGAGTCTGCTCGCGCTTGAATCAACTGCGGAATCAGCATACTCATCCGGCATTACCGAGTCATATAGTTGTTTACCCCAATGTCGCTTTTTTTTCACTGGAACGGCAGTACCGCCAGGCGGAATTAGCCATGCCGACGCGCCAAAACCGTATAAATCGGACCCGTCACGATCACCACAAAAACCATGCGCGTGACGTGAAATGCCGTCACCACCGGAACGCCCAGCTGCAGCACCTTGGCGGTGATCGCCATTTCGGCAATACCGCCCGGCGTCGTGCCCAGAATCAAGGTGGGAATGGGCGCAGCAGACCACAACGACAGCATCGCGCCCACGCCGAAGGCCAGCGCCAATGCCAGCACAGTAAAGCCCGCCACTGCCGCCATGAAACGCGGCGCTGCGCGGAAAAAGTCTGGCCGGTACCGATCACCGAGCGACCAGCCGATAAGCAGTTGCCCTGCTTTCGGCACATAGTCCGGCAATGCGGAAAGCTCGATGCTGGACGCAGTCAGCATCATTGCGACAAGCATGGGGCCAAGCACCCAGGGATTGGGAAACCGCAGCTTCGTAAACGTGGCGCCGCCCACAATGGTCAGTGCCACCAAGGCAGCCAGGCCAAGCACATGCACGTCGCGCGGCCCCGGCACGGTGGGATCCAGCCCAGCCACGCCCCACCACTGAAATATGAAGGGCACCGTCACCACCACCAGCAACACGCGCACGCTGTGCGCGGTGGCCACGCGATCGATCCGCGCGCCATGGCGTTCGGCCAGATTGGCCATTTCACTTGCGCCGCCGATGGCCGATGAGAACCACGCCGTCTTGAAGTCCACATCCGTAAACCGCCGCAGAATGGCCGTGCCCAGAAATGCGAGCGCCAGCGCGAACAGCATTCCCGCGACAATGGGGCCAGCGTTGCTGCCAATGTGTCCGATGACCTGTGGCGTGAAATACAGCCCCAGCGATGCGCCGATGACCCATTGGCCCGCATTACGCGCAGGCCGCGGACACGCAGTGCGCACGCCGGCAATCCGCGTGGCCGCAGTCAACAGCAGCGCGCCCAGCATCCACGGCAGCGGCAGGTGAGCCCACACCGCAAGCAACGCGCCGGTCAGCGCGATACCAAATCCGCCCAGCACTCGCACCCGCATGTTCTGAACCACAATCCGATCCGCGTTAGAAGCTCATGAAAAATGAATTATGAGTTAGTGGGATACTTACGAAAACTTTCCTCGGCTACCCGTGTTCACTTCGCGTCCAACATGATCCGCTCCAAACTCCCCGACGTCGGCACCACCATATTCACCGTGATGAGCCGCCTGGCCATCGAGCACAAGGCCATCAACCTGGGCCAGGGCTTTCCTGACTTCGATCCGGACCCCGCGCTGTGTGCGCTGGTCACCAAGGCGATGGCCGACGGCCACAACCAATACCCCTACATGCCGGGCGTCGCGCCGCTCCGCGAAGCCATCGCGGCCAAGACGCACGAACTCTACGGCCATGCCTACGATCCCGAAACCGAGATCACGGTGACCAGCGGCGCCACCGAGGCGTTGATGGCCACGGTATTGGCCGCGGTGGGCAGCGGCGACGAAGTGGTGGTGATCGAACCCTGCTATGACTCGTACCTGCCGGCGATTCGCCTGGCCGGCGGCACCGCGGTCCCCGTGCCGCTGCGCGCGCCCACCGAAGCCGATCCGTATTACCGCATCGACTGGCAGCGTGTGCGCGACGCCATCACGTCCAAGACCCGCCTGTTGATGCTGAACTTCCCGCACAACCCCACGGGCGCGGTGCTTGACGAGAGCGACCTGGACGCGCTTGAAGCCATCGTCCGCGACACGGGCGTGCTGCTGGTCTCGGACGAGGTCTACGAACACATCGTGTTCGACGGTAAACCGCATGCCAGCGTGGCGCGCCGCCCGCTGCTTGCCGAACACGCGTTCGTGATCTCGTCGTTCGGCAAGACCTATCACACCACCGGATGGAAGATCGGCTATTGCTGCGCACCGCGCCAACTGAGCGCCGAGCTGCGCAAGGTGCACCAGTTCATGGTGTTCACAGTGCCGTCGCCGATGCAGTTTGCGCTGGCGGAATTCATGCGTGATCCCAAACCGTACCTGGATCTGCCGGCGTTCTATCAGGCCAAGCGGGACCTTTTGTCGCAAGGCCTGGCGCAGACGCGATTCCGGCCCCTGCCCAGTCCCGGCACGTTCTTCCTGCTGGCTGACTACAGCCAGATCTCCAAACAGAACGAAGCCGACTTTGCGCGCGACCTGACCGTCAACCATGGCGTGACCGTGATTCCGGTGTCCGCGTTCTATCGCCAGCCCGACGCGCCCGAATCCAATCATCGGATCGTGCGCTTCTGCTTTGCCAAGAAGGACGCGACGCTGGACGCGGCGCTGGAGCGTCTGAAACAGATTTGATCGTTCAATATCTGAGTAAAAGCTCATATATGAAACCGCGAGAGCATCACCCGCCACGATCCTGAAAAAAAGGGGCGCCGAAAGGCGCCCCTGAACATTTGCCGGCCTCGCTTTGCGTCACCCCGCGCACCGGCAGGTGCGCGGGCCCGCCTCATCAGACCGGCCCAGCGGCAACCTTTCTTGCGGCGCGCAACCGGCGCAGGAGCTGCGGCACGATGACGACCGCCGCCGCGCCCGCCCACAACGTAATCGAAACGGGACTGGCGAACAGCACGCCCACGTCGCCATCCGTCATCGACAGCGCGCGGCGCAGGTTCTGTTCCATCATGTTGCCCAGCACGACACCCAGCACCAGCGGCGCCATCGGCACACCGAACTTGCGCAGGAAGTAGCCCAGCGTGCCGATAGCCGCAACCAGCAGCAGATCGAACGTGCCCGCGTTGATCGCATAGACGCCGATGTAGCTGATGCACAGGATGCCCGGCACCATCAGCCAGCCCGGCACGGACAGCACTTTGGAGAAGAAACGCACCAGCGGCACGTTCATCACGAAGAGCAGCACGTTTGCCACGAACAGCGATGCGATCAGGCCCCACACCAGTTCCGGCTTGGTGTCGAACAGGACCGGCCCCGGCGTGATGTTGTAGAGCGTCAGCGCGCCCATCATCACCGCGGTGGTGCCGGAACCGGGCACACCCAGCGTCAGCATCGGAACGAAGGAACCGATCGCCGACGCGGTGGCGGCGGCTTCTGGCGCGACGAGGCCGCGCATATCGCCCTTGCCGAACTTGGCTTCCGGATCCTTGGCTTCGATGATGCGCTTTTCCTGCGAGTAAGCGACTGCCGCGGCCACGCTGGCGCCTGCACCGGGCAGCACGCCCACGCCGAAGCCCACGAGCGCGCTGCGCACCACGCTCCACCACGTGTACGCCATCTCCTTCAAGTTGAAGAGCTTGCGGCCGCTGGGCTTGACCTCGACGCTGTGGCCGGCCATCACCTTCTCAAGCATTTCCAGCATCTCGCTGACGGCGAACAATGCAATGACGACCACGACGAAATCGATGCCGTCGGCCAGATGCACGGACTCGAAGGTATAGCGGTAAACGCCCGAATTCGCATCCACGCCCACCACCGAAATGGACAGGCCGATCATCGCCGCCAGCACGCCCTTGACCGGCTGCTTTCCGAGCAGGCTGGTCAGGCAGCAGAACGCAAAGATCATGAGCACGAAGTATTCGGCGGGGCCGAACGCGAGCGCCCATTTCGCCAGCAGCGGCGCGAGCAGGATGATGCCCACCACCGATACGATGGCGCCAAAGAACGCCGACCACGCGGACAGCGACAACGCCACGTTGGCCAAACCCTGCCGCGCTAGCGGATAGCCGTCCAGCGTCGTCATGATGGCACTGGCTTCCCCCGGCACGTTCAGCAGGATCGCGGTGATGCGCCCGCCGTACTCCGCGCCCACATATACCGCGGCCAGCAGGATCAGCGCCGTTTCGGGCGGAAGATTCATGGCGAAGGCGATGGGGATCAACATCGCCACGCCATTGACGGGCCCCAGCCCCGGCAGCACGCCCACCATGGTTCCGATGAAGGACCCGATGGCAGCCACCAGCAGGTTCGTCAGCGAGAACGCGACGCCAAAGCCTATCGACAGATGATCGAGGATGCCGCTCATATCAGGTTCTCCAGCAGTCCGCCGGGCAGGACGACGTCCAGCACCTTGTCGAACAGCACGAAAAAGAAAATGCTCATGACGACGCCGCCGATCGCGCACTTGAGCCAACTGCCGCCAAACAGGCGGCCCACGAAGATCGTCATGAGCGACGTGGCGACAATGAAGCCCAGCCACTGGAAGAGAAACGCATAGGCGGTCACGAACACCACCATCAGCGCGATGCGCCCGTTGGCGCCTGCAGGGTTGCGCTCGACAGCGTGGCCGCCCTTGTAGACGAGCCACAGCCCGCACAGGCCGATGATCAGCGCCAGCAGGAGCGGGAAGGCGCGTGGCCCGACGGGTTCGTAGGCGAAAGGCGCCTCGATGCTCCAGCCGGCGGCCGTCATGAAGACGGCCAACGCCAGGGCGGCTATGCCCAGAATTCGATCATTCATGGTCCAGATTCCGTTCAAATCCAAACGCGCGGCGCAGCGGGACCTGCCGCCAGCCCGAAATGGCGGCAGGTGTGCCCTGGCGGGCGCGATCGGGGGTCAGGCCTTGCGGCCGGCTTACTTCTTGATCAGGCCGAAGGTGTCGGCAAGTTCGCCGTACTGCTTGACCTGGTTCTTGACGTAGGCGTCCAGTTCGGGGCCGGTCTTGTTGAAGGGGAACAGGCCCTGCTGCTGGCGCAGCTTCTCGAACTCAGGTGCGGCCGTCGTCTTGTTGAACGCGTCCACCCAGAACTGGTAGTCGGCGTCAGACACCTTGGGACCGACGTAGAAACCACGGATGATCGGCCAGACGATGTCGTAGCCCTGTTCCTTGGCAGTGGGCACGGAACCCAGCTTGCCCGGCAGGCGCTGGTCGTTGAAGACCGCCAGCACGCGAATCGGGGCACCGCCTTCCAGCATCGTGAAGGCTTCAGCCGCATCGCCCATGTAGGCCTGGATATGGCCGCCGCGCAGCGCCGTCACGGCCTCGCCGCCGCCTTCGAAGGCGACGAAGCGCATCTTCTTGAAGTCCACGCCCGCCGCCTTGGCCGTCAGCGCCGCCTTCATCCAGTCCTGGCTGCCCACGGTGCCGCCCGCGCCCAGCACGATCTTGGTCGGATCCTGCTTGAAGGCGTCCATCAGGCCCTTCAGGTCGGTGTACGGCGAATCGTTGCGCACCACGGCCACGCCGTAGTCGGTGCCGATCGCAGCCAGCCAGCGCACGTCGTTGACGTTGTACTTGCCGAACTTGCCCTGCGCCAGGTTGAGCAGCGAGCCGCCGGAGAACGCAACGATGGTGCCCGGCTCGTTCGGATGCTGGGCCACGATGTTGTTGTAGGCCACCGCGCCAATCCCGCCCGGCATGTAGACGATGCGCATGGCGCTCTTGAGCGCCCCACTCTGCTTCAGGCCTTCGGTGGCCAGGCGGCACGTCAGGTCGAATCCGCCACCAGGCTGCGCCGGCGCAATGCACTCCGGGCGGCGGGGCTCATCGGCCGCATGGGCCGCGCCGAGGGACAGGGTGATGGCGCCAAGCGCCGCCATGGCTGCGATGCGCAGCTTCAGGGTCGTCTGCATTCTTGCGTCTCCAGGATTTATAGGTCTAGGTATCGCTGGCAGCGGCGCTACGGCGAATGATCGCGTCCAGCGGCTCCAGTGGACGCAACCGTACAAAACCGAAGCTTTCCATAAGCTTTCAATTTCGGCCAATTTCGTGACGCGGCGCAGCATCCGGTCCCGTTTGCAGGGTAAACACCAACGCCGCTCGCAGGCCCGGCTGCCCCACCCGATTCTCGAGCACGAGCCGGGCGCCCAGGATTTCGGCGATCGTACCCACGATCGCCAGGCCCAGGCCGGCTCCGGTGGTGTTCTTGCCTGCCGCGCCCCGCCGGAAGCGAACGCACGCCCGGGCGATGTCCTCGTCCGACATGCCCGGACCGTCGTCTTCCACCACCAGCCGGGCCCGCTTAGTGTCGGTCTCGATCCGGACGGTGACCACGCCACCGGCGGACGCATAGCGGATGGCGTTGTCGACCAGGTTGCTGACCGCCTCCCGCAACAGCCACTCCGCCCCGTCGACGACAACCGGCCTGCGGTCCGCCTCCAGGCCGATGTCCAACTGCCGGCCCCGGGCATTGGGTAATTGGGTACGGATCACCCCGTCCGCGAGATCCACCAGGTCGACCGATTCGGGCGCCAGACCGCCTTCGGCCAGGGAAGCGTCTTTAGCGCGCGCCAGCGCGAGCATCTGGTTGGTGGTGCGTACGGCCCTGTCCAACCCCTCTTGCATCGCCCGAAGGGCTGTACGGACCTCCTGGGGGTCTGTTTCGCGCAGGGCATAGGCGGTCTGGGTCCGCAAAACGGACAAAGGCGTCCGCAATTGGTGCGACGCGTCGTCCAGGAACTGCGCCTGCACCCTCCCCAAGGCCGCAAAACGGGCCATATGGAGGTTTACAGCCGCCACCAGGGGTAGGACCTCCCCCGGCATGTCGGACGCGCTGACGGGGCTTAAATCGTCTGCAGAGCGGCCTTTGACTTCCTGACGCAGCCGCTCAAGGGGGCGCAGGGCCATGAAAACGCCCAGGATGATCACCAGGACGCTGATGAGGATTACGGCAAGGTCCCGCTCCACCGAGCGCACCAAAACCTTGTGGAGGAACGCCTGACGGCTTTCCAGGCCCTCCGCGACCTGCACGATGACCCGGCCGCCCTGGTTCGCATACAGCGGCGGATCCATGGGCCGGGCTAATGCCGCCACCCGGACGGGAAGCCCCTGGTAGGTCGCGTAGAAAAACCGCGGCTCGCCGGACACCAGGGGCTGGTCCGGCAGGGGCAGGCCAGGATGACCGATTTCGGCCAGCCCGTCTTCGGTGGCCACGCGATAGAACACGCTGCCATTGGCCGTCAGCTCGAAAAATTCAAGCATCAGGTAGGGCTGCTCCATGGCTAATCCACCGCTGGCTGTGGATATGTTGTGGTCGATCGCGCGAAGCGCGCCGGCGAGAGACCGGTCGTAGGCATTGTCGACCTGGTTGCGCAGCTGGTGGTTGGACAGCCAGAGCGCACCCATCATCACGAAGACGAGGGTCGGAATCAGCCACCAGAGCAACTGCGTTTTCAGCGTCCGAGCGCGTTTTTTCGCCGAAAAATCAACGCTGTTTTGCGGACTTCTAGTTGTCAACAAGGTTCTCCAGGCAGTAGCCCATGCCGCGCATGGTCACGATCTGCACACCGGTTTCCGCCAATTTTTTGCGCAATCGGTGAACCAGGACCTCGATAGCTTCCAGGTTGATGTCGGCATCGTCCGTCAGGATGCGGTCCAGGATCTGCTGCTTGTTGATGGGTTCGCCGCTTTTCTGGATCAGCACCCGAAGTACCGCATGTTCACGTGGGGATAACTGCAAAGGCTGTCCGTTGACCGTGAATTTCTGCGCGGAAGTTTCAAATACCAGGTTTCCCAGCGCGAGGCGCGGATGTTCGCGCCCGCGGCTGCGGCGAATCAGCGCAATCAATCGCGCTTCCAACTCTTCCACAACAAAGGGTTTCGGCAGGAAATCGTCCGCTCCCTCGTGAAGTGTTCCGATTCTCTCGGCCAGTGAATCGCGCGCGGTCAAGACCAGCACCGGCGTACGGTCGTCCCGCGCGCGAATCTTCGCCAGCAAAGTATGGCCATCCATGCCGGGAAGTCCGAGATCCAGGATGACCGCATCGAAATCTTCGACGGCCAGCCTTCTTTCGGCAACCAGTCCGTCATCAGCCCACTCCACGACAAAGCCGGCATGTCTGGCCAGGCTCCTGGACAGCCAGCGGGCAAGTTCAGCTTCATCTTCGATCAGGAGGATACGCATGGACGCAGTCCGGGGGGCGGTGGATGGGCGGAATGGGAAAGCATGTTTGGCTTTTCCTTTTTTTTTCTTTATATAAAGACTAATGATTAATAAGGGCTGTGGATAACTACCTTAACCTTGAAAACCTCTTTCTTTTCATTGCCTTGCGTCCGTTTTTGCTTGTGCAAGAACTCTGTGTGGGAAAAAAGCTGAAGTTGGACAAGATTTTGGACCGCGTCCGAAACCCCTGCTTGTTCAACTTGCCTCCACAACATGTGCACAAGCGCGCTACTTAGGAGTTATCCACAGGACGTTTCTGGCAACTGGGTTCCGGAATCGGCTCTTTTACCCCGGAAAACTGCCCCTCGCCTACCCGGTTTTTTGCCCTTGCAGCGCCCCAAAACGGGCCGCTACGCGCCGTTCGGATTTGGTGATTCGAGGGGAGACCTGAAGGGCTTGTTGACGCCGGGCTGAACAAAAAGTGAGCAGAATCCGCCGTAGAATCCGGCCATGGATAGCGACTTGAAACTGCGCCGACCGGCCTGGGCCAGGCGGTTGAAACGCGGACTTTTGGCGGAAAATTTAGCCTTGACGTTGTGTGCGGCCGCGTTGATCGGCGCCATGGGTGCGCTGGCAACGGTGGTGTTTCGCGAACTGCTCGGCTGGATGCAATTGTTGGCAGGGGGCGGCGAGGTTCCCCACGGCATGGTGTCGCTGGCGCGTGGGCTGGACCCCTGGCAGCGCTTTCTGATGCCAGCGGCGGGCGGCGCGATCGCCGGCCTGATCCTGCAGGGAGCCACCCGATGGCTGCCCCGGCGCGGGGCCGCCGACTACATGGAAGCCATCTCGATCGGCCGTGGCGTCATCGGCTTTCGCCAGACGGTCGCGCGCAGCCTGTCCTCGATTTTTTCGATCGGATCCGGCGCATCGATCGGCCGCGAGGGACCGATGGTGCAACTGGCGGCAATGTGTGCATCATTGACGGGCCGCTATCTGGTCTTGCCGCCCCGCCATCTCCGGCTGCTGGTGGCCTGCGGCGCGACGGCGGGCATCACCGCCGCATACAACGCGCCGATTGCCGGCGCGGTGTTTATTTCAGAGATTGTGTACGGCGTGATTTCAACAGCGACGCTGGTGCCGCTGGCCGTCGCCTCCGTGGTCGCCAACATCGTGACGCGCCAGGTGCTGCACTACGACGCGGTCTTCCAGATGCCGCATTTCGAGTTCGTGTCGGGGTGGGAAGTGATCAATTACCTGGGACTTGGCCTGATTGCAGGTCTGGCCGCGCCCCAATTCCTTCGATTCCTGGACCTGTCCCGCGCGGCGTTTCGCCGGTTGCCGTTTCCGATCTGGGCGAGGATGGCGGTAGGCGGGCTGGTTGTCGGCGCGCTGTCCGTGATCGATCCCGCGGTGTGGGGCAACGGTTACAGCGTGGTCAACAGCATGTTGCATACGGATTGGGCATGGCAGGCGGTCGCCGCCCTGCTCTTGCTCAAGACATTGGCCACGGCGGCCAGCGTCGGGTCCGGCGCCCTGGGTGGAGTCTTCACGCCGACCTTGTTCGTGGGGGCGGCGCTGGGCGCCTTGTACGGGACTGCGCTGCAGGGCCTGTTTCCGGTCGGCAGTTTGTCGGCGGTATCCAGTTATGCCGTCGTGGGTATGGGCGCGCTGCTGGCGGCCACCACGCATGCGCCGCTGATGTCGATCTTGATGATCTTCGAGATGACGCTGAGCTATGAAGTCATGTTGCCGTTGATGCTGGCGTGCATGACGGGATACGTCATTGCGCAGCGCATCCGGCCGGAGTCCGTCTATGCGAAATCGCTGGCGAAAAACAGGATCGCCGCGCACTTGATGGCCAGGAAAGGCAAGCCGGGAAATTATGAGTAAAAGCTCATATATTTGAATCGGGCGCTTGAGTGAGCTAGTAGAGCCAAGGAAATCCCTTATTTAAGGGGTTTCTGCATAAAAACGCGCTTCAGCCCAATCTCCGTGGCGCGGTGCGTTTCAACATAGCCGCGCCGCGTGTAGATGGCGATGTTCTCGGTCATCACTTCCTGCGTGTAAAGCCGAATGCGTGAAAAGCCGCCGCGGCGCGCAGTGTCTTCGGCCCACTGCAGCAGCGTCCGGCCGTGGCCCTTGCCTTGCGCAGTTGGCGATACGGCGATGTTGTCCAGCAGCATGCAGCCGTCGTCGGGTTCTGGAATCAGCACGATGAGGCCTTCGACGCCGTCTTTCGATTCCAGCACATGAACCAAGCCCTTCGCTACGCGTGCCGGGTAGTCGTCCAGCATTGGGCCGGGCGTGGCGCCGTTGCGTGCGATGTAAGGGATGTACGCATCGCGGACGATGCGCTCTATCTCTACGATGTCGGCCGGCGTCGCGCGGCGAATACGAAAGGCGTCGAGTTTCGCATCCACGGCGGCGGGTCTCCGATCATTTACCGATGCAGAAACTGGAAAATATTTCGCCAAGCAGATCATCGCTGGTGAACTTGCCCGTGATGCTCGACAGGCTATCGTGGGCGAGCCGCAATTCCTCGGCAAACAGATCAAGCACCCGATCATCCTGGCTGGCGTGCGCGGCGGCCAGTTCCAGGTGCTCCGCCGCCTCCTGCAACGCATGCAAATGCCGTTCACGCGCGAGCCACGGCGATTCCGCGCCGGGATTCCACCCCGCGATCTGCAGCAGCTCCGCGCGAAGCAGATCCAGCCCCGCGCCGCGTTTGGCCGAGATGCCCAGTTCGCCGGGGCCGGCGACGAAAGGCTCGGGCAACAGATCCACCTTGTTGAACACCTTCAGCACCGGCGTGCGCGGCGGCAGCCGCGCGGTGATCTGCGCGTCCAGCTCGTCGCCCGGCTGCGTCGCATCCTGCAAATGGAGGATGACGTCGGCGCGTTCGATTTCCTGCCAGGTGCGGGCGATGCCGATGCTTTCCACCGTGTCTTCGGTTTCGCGCAGGCCGGCCGTGTCGACAATGTGCAGCGGCACGCCATCAATATGGATTTCCTGCACCACTTTGTCGCGCGTGGTGCCCGCGATGGGCGTGACGATGGCGATGTCGTCGCCGGCCAGCGCGTTGAGCAGGCTGGACTTGCCCACGTTGGGCTGACCGGCCAGCACCACATGCAGGCCTTCGCGCAGGATGACGCCCTGGCGCGCCTGGGCAATCAATGCGGAAAGATCGCCCGCCAGCGCGTCCAACGTCGGACGCGCCTGGTACTTCTCAAGGAAGTCGATTTCCTCTTCAGGAAAATCCAGCGTCGCCTCGACCAGCATACGCAGATGAACGATGCGGTCGGACAGGTCGTTCACGCGTGCCGAAAATTCACCCGACAGCGACGCCATGGCCCCGCGGGCGGCCGCCACGGACGAGGCTTCAATCAGGTCGGCAACCGCTTCGGCCTGCGCCAAATCCATGCGGTCGTTCAGGAACGCGCGGCGGGTGAATTCGCCAGGTTCGGCCAGCCGCACGCCGAGGTCCCGGCCCGCGACCAGACAGCTATCCAGCACGCGTCGCAGCACGGCCGGGCCGCCGTGGCCTTGCAGTTCCAGCACGTCTTCGCCGGTGTAGGAATGCGGCCCACGAAAGTAGATGGCGATGCCTTCATCCAGCAGTTCGCCGTCCACCGTCTTGAAAGGAAGATAGTGCGCATGGCGCGGTGTGAGATCGCGCTGGAACAGGCGCCGCACCAATCCGGACAGGTCCGCACCAGAAATGCGCACGACGCCGATGCCGCCTCTTCCGGGGGCGGTGGCGATGGCGGCGATGGGGGCGTAGGCGGACATATCAGGGTAGAAGGCAGGGCTAAACAATAGGGGAATATAACTGTTGCGCGGCGCGTTGTTTGCTGGTTACTGTGGCCCCGAGGTTCAAAACCCGAAACAACTCTGGGAGATCACGATGGCATCTCGGTTTTCGCGTGTCTTGGCCTGCGGCGCTGCCGCGGTGGTGATGGCCTGTGGCACGTTCAGTGCGGCCATGGCCCGCGACCTGGTGATAGGACTGAAGACCGAGCCGTCTTCGATGGATCCGCAATACCACGCGTTGACCCCCAATACGCAGATCTCCCAGACCATCTTCGATACGCTCGTTGCCACGGACGCGCAACTCAAGCCGCAGCCTTCGCTGGCGGAATCGTGGACCGTGGATGGCAAGGTCTGGACGTTCAAACTGCGGCCGAACGTGAAATTCTCGGATGGCACGCCGTTCACCGCCGAGGATGTCGTGTTCACGTATGACCGCGTCCCGAAGGTGCCGAACAGCCCGTCGCCGTTCACGCTGTATCTGGGGTCCGTCGCCAAGACCGAAGCGGTGGATCCGATGACGATCCGCATCACCACCAAGGAAGTCGCGCCTAACCTGCTGGTCAATCTGGCGCAGTTGCCGATCATGTCGAAGAAGGCCGCATCAGGGCCGGCTGCGGAAGGCAAGACGACAACCGAACTGAATAGCGGCGATGGCCTGATCGGCACCGGTCCCTACAAGTTCGTGTCCTGGAAGCGCGGCGCTGAATTCGTGCTGGCGCGCAACGACAACTACTGGGGCAAGAAACCCGAGTGGGATCGCGTGGTCTACCGCCCCATCAGCAACGCGGCAGCGCGCGTGGCCGCATTGCTGGCCGGCGACGTGGACATGATTGAAGATCCCCCCACTGACGACCTGCCGAAGCTGAAATCCGACAAGAAGCTCTTTGTCGAGGAAACGCCGTCGGTGCGCGTGGTGTACGTGGCGCTGGACCAGTACGCGGAGCCGTCGCCCGGCGTGCAGGGCACCGACAAGAATCCGATGAAGGACAAGCGCGTGCGCGAGGCCTTGTCGCTGTCGATCAACCGCGATGCGCTGGTCGAGCGTGTGATGGGCGGTGTGGCCCTGCCCGCGGGCAACCTGCTGCCGTATCCGATGTTTGGCGCCAGCAAGGAACACTCGAAGGCGCCCAAGGCCGATGTGGAAAAGGCCAAGGCGCTGCTCAAGGAAGCGGGCTATCCAAACGGCTTTTCGATCACGCTGGGCTCGCCGTCCGGCCGGTATGTCAACGATTCGAAGGTGGCGCAGGCCATCGCATCGATGTGGACGCGCATCGGCGTGAAGACCAGCGTGGACGCGATGGCGCCCCCGGTGTTCTTCAAGAACCGCGACAGCTATTCGTTCTCGGCGTATCTGGCGGGATGGTCGGTGACGAGCGGTGAGATGTCCAACGCGCTGACGTCGCTGCTGATGACGCGCAATCCGGAAGCGGGCCAAGGCACGACGAACCGCAGCCGCTATTCCAATCCCAAGATGGACGAGCTGGTGAAGCAGGCCTCGTCCACGATGGACGACGCCAAGCGGGCGGAACTGCTGTCGACGGCCAGCAATATCGCGATGGATGACTTCGCCATGCTGCCCGTGCATTTCGAACTGTCGGTCTGGGCCATGAAGAACGACATCCGCTACCAGGGCCGTCCGGACCAGGTCACGCTGGCGCAGAACGCAACGCTGAAGAAGTAAGCGCGCCGGGCGATCTCTCGTGCTTGCAACCATAGTCAGAAGGCTGCTGCAGACCATCGTCGTCATGCTCGTCATGTCGGCGTTGGTCTTTGCCGGCATTTACATGGTCGGCGATCCCGTCTCGATGCTGGCCAGTCCCGAAGCGACCGAGGCGCAACGCGCCGCGATCAGCGCGTCGCTGGGGCTGGACCAGCCGTTGTGGCGGCAGTACCTGATCTTCATGAGCCAGGCCGTGCGCGGCGATTTCGGGAACAGTTTCCTGACCGGCGAGCCGGCCATGCATCTGATCCTGGAACGCATGCCCGCAACGGTGGAGCTGGCCTGTGTGGCGATGCTGCTGTCGGTGCTGATCGGCGTGCCGCTCGGCATTCTGGCGGGTCTGAAGCCTGCAGCAGTGGGTTCGCGCGCGATCATGACGGGCTCGGTGCTGGGATTTTCGCTGCCGAATTTCTGGGTGGGCCTGATGCTCATCATGGTGTTCGCCGTAATGCTGGGCTGGGTGCCGGCCGGCGGCCGTGGCGACACGGTCAGCATCGGCTCGCTGCAGTTGAGTGTGCTGACGTTCGATGGCTGGCTCAGCTTGGCATTGCCCGCGGCGACGATCGCCTTTGCCAAGTGCGCGATGATCATTCGCGTGACGCGGGCCGCCACACGCGAAGCGCTGCCCATGGACTACATCAAGTTCGCGCGCGCCAAGGGCTTGTCGGAAAAGCGCGTGCTGGGCGTGCATCTGCTCAAGAACATCCTGATTCCGGTGGTGACGGTGGCGGGCCTGGAGTTCGGCCAGGTGATGGCGTTTGCCGTCGTGACCGAGACCGTGTTTTCGTGGCCGGGCATGGGCAAGCTGCTGATCGATTCCATCATCAACCTGGATCGTCCGGTGGTGGTCGCGTATCTGCTGCTGATCGTGTTCTTCCTGGTCATGTTGAATCTGGTGGTGGACATCATCTACACGGTGCTGGACCCCCGCGTACGCCTGGATAGCCGCCGATGAACACGCCCGCCACCGTTGCCTCGCCCCCGACTCCGACGAAGGAGCAGACGCCCTGGCGCCGCTTCGTGTCGGATTTCTTCGCCAGCAAGCTCGCCACGCTGGGGCTGGTGATGTTGATCGTGATCGTGGGGGCGGCGTTGCTGGCGCCCTGGATCGCGCCGCAGAATCCGTACGATCTGGCCAGCCTGGACATCATGGATTCGAAGCTCAAGCCGGGCAGCGAAAGCGGGGATGGTTCGATGCGCTATCTGCTGGGCACCGACGGGCAGGCGCGCGATCTCTTTTCCGCCATTCTCTACGGCATGCGCACCAGTCTGATGGTGGCAACGGTGTCCGTGCTGGCCGCCTTCGGCATTGGTGCGACGGTCGGGCTCATTGCCGCCTATTTCGGCGGACGCATCGATGCCCTGCTGATGCGGGTTGTGGATATCCAGTTGTCGTTCCCGGCTATCTTGGTAGCGCTGATGCTTCTGGCGATTCTGGGCAAGGGTGTGGATAAGGTGATCATCGCGCTCATCGTCGTGCAGTGGGCGTATTTTGCGCGGGCGGCGCGCGGGGCGGCGCTGGTCGAGCGCGGCAAGGAATATGTGGAAGCGGCGCGCTGCATGTCGCTGTCTTGGTCGCGCGTGCTGTTCCGGCACGTGCTGCCGAACTGCATGCCGCCGCTCATCGTGATCGCCACGATCGATCTGGCGCACGCGATCGCACTGGAAGCGACGCTGTCGTTCCTGGGCGTCGGCGTGCCGGTGACGGAACCGTCGCTGGGCATGCTGATCTACAACGGCTTTGAATACCTGCTTTCCGGCCAGTATTGGATTTCGTTCTTTCCCGGCATTGCGCTGGCGCTGGCCATCATCGCCATCAACCTGGTGGGCGACCACCTGCGCGATGTGCTCAACCCGCGGCATGCGAATTGAGGACGGGAGCGATGCAGACACTTGCGGCGCAACGCCCCGTGCCTGGCCCTGCCCCCGTCCTTGAGGTGCATGGCCTGAAGACGCATTTCTTCACGCGCAATGGCGTGGTGAAGGCCGTGGACGGCGTGGACCTGACGCTGGCCGAGGGCGAGATCCTGGGCCTCGTCGGCGAGTCCGGATCGGGCAAGAGCATCACGGGTTTTTCCTTGATGGGCCTGTTGGATGAACCCGGCCGCATCGTCGAAGGCGAGGTGCTGCTCAACGGTGAAGACCTGCGCGCGGCCACGCCCGCGCGGTGGCGGCAGTTGCGGGGACAGGAGATCGCGATGATCTTCCAGGACCCGATGATGACGCTTAACCCGGTGCTGCGCGTAGATACGCAGATGATCGAAGCGGTGCAAGCGCACGCCAAAGTGTCTCGCGAAGCGGCGCGCCAGCGCGCGCTGCAGACGCTTGCCATGGTGGGCATTCCGTCGCCGGAAGAGCGCCTTCGAACCTATCCGCACCAGTTGTCGGGCGGCATGCGCCAGCGTGTGGCCATCGCCATTGCGCTGTTGAATTCTCCGCGCCTCATCATTGCGGACGAGCCTACGACGGCGCTGGATGTCACGATCCAAGGCCAGATCCTGTTCGAGGTGCAGAAACTCTGCCGCGAAACGGGGACCGGTCTCATCTGGATCACGCATGACCTGGCCGTGGTGGCGGGTCTGGCCGATCGCGTGTCGGTGATGTATGCGGGGCGCGTCGTGGAAACGGGCAGCACCGAGGCGGTCATCCGCCACCCGATGCATCCCTACACGCACGGGTTGATCGCGTCGATCCCGACGCCGCAGTCGCGCGGCAAGCCGCTGGTGCCGATTCCCGGCATGACGCCGTCGCTGCTCAACCTGCCGCAGGGCTGTGCATTCCGAGGGCGGTGTCCGCGCGCGACGGACGCCTGTCTGGTCGAACCGCCGCCTGTTGAAGTCCGCCCGGCGCAATGGGTGCGCTGCTGGCATGCTGGAGCGCCGGACGCGATATGAACGACGCCCTGAACAATCCCACGCCGATCCTCGCCCTGCGCGACGTTGAACTACGCTTCGTGCAACCGGTGGATCTGGCCGGCCGCATCGCCAACCTGCTGGGCGCGGGACTGAAGACGCAGGTGGTGCATGCCGTGGCCGGCGTGGACTTGGCGGTCAGACCGGGCGAAGTGATCGGCATCGTCGGCGAATCAGGCTGTGGAAAATCCACGCTGGGCCGCATCGTGTCGGGCATCCTGCCGCCGTCCGCCGGGCAGGTGCACTATCAGGGCAAGCCCGTGCAAGCCATGAAGGGCCCGGAGCGGCGCGCATACGAGCTGGGCGTGCAGATGATCTTCCAGGATCCGTATGCGTCCCTGAATCCACGCATGCGCGTGCGCGAGATCATCGGCGAGGCGCCCGCGGCGCATGGCCTGATCCGATCGCGGGACAAACAGGAGTACGTGGCCGGCTTGATGCGCCAGGTGGGGCTTGATCCGAGCTTTGCACAGCGTTATCCCCATCAGTTCTCGGGCGGCCAGCGCCAGCGCATCGGCATTGCGCGGGCATTGGCGCTGAAACCATCGGTCATCGTCTGCGACGAGGCCGTGGCCGCGCTGGACGTGTCGATCCAGGCGCAGGTGCTGAACCTGTTCGAACGGCTGCGCGATGAGCTGGACCTGACGTATCTGTTCATCAGCCATAACCTCAGCGTGGTGAGCCATATCTCGGACCGCGTGGCGATCATGTATCTGGGACGCATCGTCGAGCTGGCCGATACCGATACGGTGTTCGCGCGCGCCAATCATCCGTACACGCAGGCGCTGCTCAAGGAACTGCCGACGCTGACACCGGGACGGCGCAGTTATCAACCCATCCGCGGCGAGCTGCCCTCGCCCCTGGATCCGCCCACGGGGTGCGCGTTTCACCCCCGGTGTCCCCATGCCATGCCGCGCTGCAAGGCCGAGCGCCCGCTCCTGCGCGAAATCGCGCCAGGCCAGTTCAGCGCCTGCCATTTGAACGATGCCGCCTGACCTGCGCCGAAAAAGGGCTGGACGCGGCACGCGGGGCGGCGCGAGAATTCCCCGACCAGCAGGCCTTTTGCGCGTGCGCCCTCCTTCAATCCAGACAGCTTATCCACAGCCATGAAAACCATTGCCGAAATCGAACGCGTACATGGGGACCTGACGGCCCTGCGGCGCGACATCCATGCGCATCCGGAACTGGCGTTCCAGGAAACGCGCACGTCCAACCTGGTGGCCGAACGCCTGCGCAGCTGGGGACTGGAAGTTCACACGGGGCTGGGGAAAACCGGTGTAGTCGGAATTTTGCGCGCCGGCAGCGGCGGCAAGACCATCGGCCTGCGCGCCGACATGGACGCGCTGCCGATGCCGGAACATAACCGGTTTGCCCACAAGTCCACGATCAGCGGTCGCATGCACGGCTGCGGCCATGACGGGCACACGACGATGCTGCTGGGCGCCGCGCAATACTTGTCCACGCATCGCAATTTCGACGGCACGGTCGTGTTCATCTTCCAGCCGGCCGAGGAAGGCGGCAATGCCGGCGCGCGCGCGATGATGCAGGACGGGCTGTTCGACAAGTTTCCCTGCGATGCGGTGTTCGGCATCCACAACATGCCCGGCATGCCGGTCAATCAGTTCGGCTTCCGGTCGGGGCCGACGATGGCCTCGAGCAACCGCTGGGACATCGTGATCAAGGGTGTCGGCGGCCATGCAGCCCAGCCGCATTCGTCTGTTGACCCCATCATCGTGGCCTCCGACATGGTGCACGCGCTGCAGACGGTCATCTCGCGCAGCAAGAATCCGCTGGATCAGGCGGTGCTGTCGATCACGCAGATTCACGCGGGCGATGCCTACAACGTGATTCCCGGCGAGGCCGTGCTGCGCGGCACGGTGCGCACGTATTCCGTGGAGACGCTGGACAAGATCGAAGCCGACATGCGCCGCATCGCCACTACCCTGCCGCAGGTCTATGGCGGCACGGGCGAGCTGGATTTTGTGCGCGCGTATCCGCCGCTGGTGAACTGGGAAAACGAAACCGCCTTCGCAGCCAAGGTGGCCGAAGACACCTTTGGCGCGGAAAACGTGCTGCGCGACATGCCGCCCTTCATGGGCGCGGAGGACTTCTCGTTCTTCCTGGAATCCGTGCCGGGCTCGTACCTGTTCCTGGGTAATGGCGACGGCGATCACCGCATGGAGTCCTATCACGGCATGGGTCCGTGTCAGCTGCACAACCCCAACTACGACTTCAACGACGCGCTGCTGCCCGTGGGCGCGACGTACTGGGTGAAGCTGGTCGAGGCCTTCATGCCGGCCAAGTAAGGACCGATACGCTATTTGCTTATATGTGGATGGCCATGAAGCCGCGGGGGCGCCCCGCGGCTTTTTGCTATATGACGTAAAGCTTTGATCAAACGCCGATATCTTCGTTTGAGATACATGGCGCGGTTTCCATAATCGGTCGTTCCAGCCATGCCGCAAGGCGAATTCGGAGCGATCGATGTCCCAGAGCAATGCCTTGCGGCGCGAAGCGCACGCCGCCCCCCAGCCGCAGTCCTTTGATGTGCGCCCCCTGCCCGGTCCCCTGGGCGCGGAAATCATCGGCCTGGACCTGTCGCAGGAACTGGCGCCCGCGGACTTTGCGCGCGTGCACAAGGCGCATCTGGACCATCACCTGCTGGTCTTCCGCGACCAGCGCATCACGCCCCAGCAGCACATCGATTTCAGCCGCCGCTTCGGCCGCCTGATGATCCACGTGCTGCACCAATTCCACCTGCTGGGCCATCCCGAGATCCTGACCGTCTCCAACATTCTGGAAGACGGCAAGCCCATCGGATTGGGCGACGCGGGCAAATACTGGCACTCGGACATCTCGTACAAGGAACTGCCCAGCCTGGGGTCGCTGTTGCACGCGCAGGAGCTGCCGGCCGAAGGCGGCGACACCTTGTTCGCGAACATGCACCTGGCCTACGACACCTTGCCGCAGGCGCTGAAGGACGCGATCGACCGCAAGCGCGGCGTGCATTCCTACCTGGCCCAATACGGGCAACTGCAGAAGGAAGGCAACTGGCGCCCGAATCTGAGCGCGCAACAGATTGCGCAGGTGCAGGAGGTGGTGCATCCGGTGGTGCGCACGCATCCGGAGAACGGCCGTCGCGCGCTGTTCGTGAGCGAAGGCTTTACGACGCGCATCGAAGGACTGCCCGAAGACGAGAGCCGCGCGCTGCTGGCCGAGCTGTTCGCCCACAGCGTGCGGCCGGAACACATCTACCGCCACAAATGGCAGCCGCATGACCTGGTGTTCTGGGACAACCGCTCGCTGATCCACCTGGCGGGCGGCACGCCGGATCACCTGCGCCGCAAGCTCTACCGCACGACGATCGAAGGCGATGTGCCGTTCTGACGCGCGCATTTCGGCCTTAACCCACTTATCCACAAGGAACGCCATGCGTTTGACCTCCACGCTACGGGATCGACTGGTCCAGACCGCCACGGGCGCGGGCCTCGCGCTGTTACTTGCCGTGCTGGCGCTGGCTTCGCCCACGCCGGCCATGGCCGAAGGACGCATCCGCATCGCCGAGCAGTACGGCATCGTCTATCTGCTGCTGAACGTGGCGCGAGACCAGCAGCTCATCGAAAAGCACGGCAAGGCCGAAGGTGTGGATATCTCGGTCGAGTGGGCCAAGCTGTCCGGGGGCTCGGCGGTGAACGACGCGTTGCTGTCGGGGGCTGTGGATATCGCGGGGGCGGGCGTGGGACCGCTCTTGACGATCTGGGATCGCACGCATGGCAAGCAGAACGTGAAGGGCGTGGCGTCGCTGGGCAACTTTCCGTACTACCTGGTCACCAACAACCCGAACGTGAAGACGATTGCCGACTTCACGGACAAGGACCGCATCGCCGTGCCGGCCGTGGGCGTGTCGGTGCAATCGCGCGTGCTGCAGCTGGCGTCGTCCAAGCTTTGGGGCGATGCGCAGTACAACAAGCTGGACAAGATCTCGGTGGCGCTGCCGCACCCGGACGCCGCGGCGGCCATCATTGCCGGCGGCACGGAAATCACCGGCCACTTCGGCAACCCGCCCTTCCAGGAGCAG
This sequence comes from Achromobacter sp. UBA5777, assembly GCF_002418565.1. Taxonomy (NCBI): domain Bacteria; kingdom Pseudomonadati; phylum Pseudomonadota; class Betaproteobacteria; order Burkholderiales; family Alcaligenaceae; genus Achromobacter; species Achromobacter sp. UBA5777. The sequence goes on from NZ_DIEJ01000241.1 coordinate 41,791, forward strand.
GAGCTGGCCGAGAACCCCAAGGCGCGCATCGTGCTCAATTCGTATGACGTGCTGGGCGGTCCCAGTTCGTCGACGGTGCTGTTCGCCACCGAGAAATTCCGCCGCGACAATCCCAAGACCTACAAGGCCTTCCAGGAAGCGTTGAAGGAAGCCGCCACCTTTGCAGCCGCCAATCCGGAAAAGGCCGCGGACATCTACCTGCGCGTCACCGGCGCCAAGCAGGACCGCGATTTCCTCATCAAGGTCATCAAGAATCCCGACGTGCAGTTCAAGCTGCAGCCGCAGAACACGTTTGCGCTGGCGCAGTTCATGCACAAGGTCGGCGCGATCAAGAATGCGCCTGCAAGCTGGCGCGACTACTTCTTCGACGATCCCGTCACGGCGCAGGGCAGCTGACATGGCTGTGAGTTCCGCCCCTGTGGATAACGTTCAACGGCCCACGCCTTTGCTGGCTGTGGATAAGGTGTCGATCGAATATAAGACGCGCGAACGGCGCGTTCGCGCGACGCATCAGGTCAGTTTTGACGTGCACGGCGCCGAGCGTTTCATCCTGCTCGGGCCCTCCGGCTGCGGGAAATCGACGCTGCTCAAGGCGGTTGCGGGCTTCATCGAACCCACTGAGGGACGGATCGCAATCGACGGCAAGACCGTGCAAGGGCCGGGCCCGGACCGCATCGTGGTGTTCCAGGAATTCGACCAGCTGCCGCCCTGGAAGACGCTGCGCCAGAACGTGGCGTTTCCGCTGCTGGCCTCGCGCAAGCTCAATCGGCGCGAGGCCGATGAACGGGCGATGCACTACCTGGACAAGGTCGGACTGGCGGGCTTTGCCGATGCCTATCCGCATACGCTGTCGGGCGGCATGAAGCAGCGCGTGGCCATTGCGCGGGCGCTGGCCATGCAGCCGCGCGTGCTGCTGATGGACGAGCCGTTCGCGGCGCTGGATGCGCTGACGCGGCGGCGCATGCAGGAAGAGCTGATGGCGCTGTGGGACGACGTGCGGTTCACGCTGCTGTTCGTCACACACTCAATTGAAGAGGCGCTGGTGCTGGGTAGCCGCATTCTGCTGCTGTCCCCGCATCCGGGCCGCGTGCGCGCCGAACTGAATGCGCACGGCTTTGACCTGCACAGTCAGGGATCGGCGGCATTCCAAGCGGCGTCGCGCCGCATTCACGACCTGTTGTTCGACACCGCCCCGCTGGCTCAGGCCGAGCGCGCGGCGGCCTGAAAGGAGCGAGCATGAGCATCAGCCACGCCGGATCGGCGTTCATTCGCCCCGAGGTGGAATACGACCTGCCGCCCCTGCCCCCGCAGGCCGCCGAGGCGCCGCTGCCGTGGCACGAGCGGCTGTGGCAGCACGCCGCCCTGCGCAAGGGCGTGATCCTTGTCCTGTTGGCGGCGGTGTGGGAGCTGGCGGCGCGCTATACCGACAATGATCTGCTGTTGCCCGGCGCGTGGCAGACCGCCCAGGCCTTTGTCGAGGGCGTGACCAGCGGCGAGCTGCTGGGACGCGCCGGACAGTCGATGCGCGTGCTGGTGCAGGGCTATCTGGCCGGTGTCGTGCTCGCCTTTGTACTGACGACGCTGGCGGTGTCCACGCGGTTCGGCCGTGATCTGCTGTCCACTTTGACGGCGATGTTCAACCCGCTGCCGGCGATTGCCCTGCTGCCCCTGGCCCTGCTGTGGTTCGGGCTGGGCGAAGGCAGCCTGGTGTTCGTGCTGATCCACTCCGTGCTGTGGGCGCTGGCGCTGAACATGTATGCGGGCTTTCTGGGGGTGTCTGACACCCTGCGGATGGCGGGGCGCAATTACGGTCTGACCGGGTTGCGCTACGTCCTGCAGATCCTGGTGCCGGCCGCCCTGCCCGCCATTCTGGCGGGATTGAAGATCGGGTGGGCGTTTGCGTGGCGCACGTTGATTGCCGCCGAACTCGTGTTCGGAGCGTCCAGCGGCAAAGGCGGGCTGGGCTGGTACATCTTTCAGAACCGCAACGAGTTATACACAGACCGGGTGTTCGCGGGCCTGGCCGCGGTGGTCATCATCGGTCTGCTTGTGGAAAACCTGGCGTTCGATACGCTGGAGCGGCTGACGGTGCGGCGTTGGGGGATGCAGCGGTGATTGGCGTGCGGTTTGGGTTTGAGACGGATGCTGCGGGATGATGCCGGCGATTGTTGCGGCGATCGTGCGATCGGAATGAAAAAGGGGGCGGCATCAAGGCCGCCCCCTTTTCATGGACGATGCGTAACGTTTACAGCTTCAGCCCCAGCGCCTTGGCCACCCCTTCGGCATAGGCCGGATCGGCCTTGCGGAAGTGATCCAGCTGGCGGCGCTGGATGACTTCCGGCACGCTCGCCATGTGACGGCCGATGTTGCCGAACAGCAGTTCCTGCTGCGCCGGCGTCATCAGGCGGAACAAGGCACCCGGCTGCGAGTAGTAGTCGTCGTCGACGCGATGGTTCCAGCGGGCCGCGGCCTGGCCGTCCAGCGCCAGCGGCGGTTCGGCCGCAGAGGGCGTTTCCTTCCACTCGCCCGCGCTGTTGGGCTCGTAGTTGATCGTGGCGCCGGCATTGCCGTCCACCCGGCCGGCCCCGTCGCGATGGAAGCTGTGGAACGGGCACTTGGGCGCATTCACCGGGATCTGGTGATGGTTGATGCCCAGGCGATAGCGGTGCGTGTCGCCGTACGAGAACAGGCGGCCCTGCAGCATCTTGTCCGGCGAGAACCCGATGCCCGGCACCACGTTTGCCGGCGTGAAGGCGGCCTGCTCGACCTCGGCGAAGTAGTTCTCAGGGTTGCGGTTCAGCTCCAGCACGCCGACCTCAATCAGCGGGTAGTCGCCATGCGGCCAGACCTTGGTCAGGTCGAACGGGTTGATGTGATAAGTCGCCGCTTCGGCCTCGGGCATGATCTGCACCTTCAGCGTCCACTTCGGGAAATTGCGCTCTTCGATGTTCTGAAACAGGTCGCGCTGCGAGCTTTCGCGGTCGTGGGCGACGACCTGCGCGGCCTCTTCGTCGGTCAGACAGGCGATGCCCTGCTGCGACTTGAAGTGGAATTTCACATAGAAGCGTTCGTTGTTGGCGTTGATGAAGCTGAACGTGTGCGAGCCAAAGCCGTGCTGCTGGCGCAGGTTGGCGGGGATGCCGCGATCGCTCATCAGCGTGGTGACCTGATGCAGCGATTCGGGGTTGAGCGACCAGAAATCCCACGCCGCAGTGGCGTTGCGCAAGTTGGTCTTGGGATCGCGCTTCTGGGTGTGGATAAAGTCGGGGAACTTCAGGGGGTCGCGGATGAAGAAGACGGGCGTGTTGTTGCCGACCAGATCCCAGTTGCCTTCGTCGGTGTAGAACTTGATGGCAAAGCCGCGCACGTCGCGTTCGGCATCGGCCGCGCCGCGTTCGCCGGCGACGGTCGAAAAGCGCAGGAACAGCGGCGTCTCTTTGCCGACTTTGGAAAAGATGTTGGCGCGGGTGTAGCGGGTGATGTCGTGGGTGACGGTGAACGTGCCGTAGGCGCCGGAGCCTTTGGCGTGGACGACGCGCTCGGGAATGCGTTCGCGGTCGAAGTGGGCAAGTTTTTCAATCAGCCAGAAATCTTCCAGCAGGGCCGGGCCGCGGGGGCCGGCGGTCAGGGTGTTGTTGTTGTCCGGTACTGGGGCGCCCGAGGCGGTAGTCAGAGGCTTCTTGTCGGTCATGGCACACTCCCTAGATCATTTCTGGATGACGCGGATCCGTCTGGCGGGCCGCGCGCGTTGCAGCAAAAACTCCGGCGGGCGGGACGCCGGAGGGCAAATTCAGAGCCATCATAGGGGGCATGGTTGACTGTGTGAAGTTGATTGATCCTGCTTTGCCGATAAGTAATACCTATGTATATGCCTCATGGGCATAGAAAATGCTGAGCGTGCCTTTCGCGTTTCATTGGCAACGGGCGAAAAAAAACCGGCCTCGAAAGGCCGGTTCTCTGTTCCGGGAGGGCGATCAGCGATTAGCCGCCACTTCCGACTTCTTCTGGATGGCGCGGGTGATGGACCACTGCTGCGCAATCGACAGGATGTTGTTGACGCACCAGTACAGCACCAGGCCGGCCGGGAAGAAGAACATCATCCCGCCGAACACCAGCGGCATGATCATCATGACCTTGGCCTGGATGGGATCCGGAGGCGTCGGGTTCAGTTTGATCTGCAGGAACATGGTGGCCATCATGATGGCAGGCAGAATGAAGAACGGATCGCGGACCGACAGGTCGTGCACCCACAGGATCCACGGCGCGCCGCGCATTTCCACGCTGGCCAGCAGCACCCAGTACAGCGAGATGAACACCGGAATCTGAACCAGCATCGGCAGGCAGCCGCCCAGCGGGTTGATCTTCTCGGTGCGGTACATCTCCATCATGGCCGCATTGAGCTTCTGCTTGTCGTCGCCGTACTTTTCCTTCAGGGCCTGCAGGCGCGGAGCGACCTGCTTCATGCGGGCCATGGAGCGGTAGCTGGCGGCGGCCAGGGGGTAGAACACGGCCTTGATCAGCACGGTCAGCGCGACGATCGTCCAGCCCCAGTTGCCCAGGATGGAGTGCAGCCAGGTCATCAGGGTGAACAGCGGCTTGGCGATGATGGTCAGCCAGCCGTAGTCGACCACCAGTTCCAGGCCAGGCGCCAGCGCGGCCATGGCCTTCTGGTCTTGCGGACCGACCCACAGGTGGGAATCGACGCGGGCGGCGGCGCCCGGCGCGATGTCGCCGACGGCTTCGATGCTGCGGCCGGCGTACAGGTTCGGCTGGACTTCAAGCAGTTCGTTGGTGCGCGGCTTGCCTTGCGGGGGCACCCAGGCCGTGGCGAAGTAGTGCTGGACGACGGCGATCCAGCCGTTGTCCGCCTGCTTGATGTAGCTGGCCTTCTTCTTCTGGATGTCGCTGAACGTGCTCTTCTGGAACTTGTCCTGATCCGAGTAGACGGCAAAGCCCGTGAACGTGTGATAGAAGCTGGACGTGTCGGCCGGGTCGTTGCCGTCGCGCTCGATCTGCAGGTACAGCGAGGGCGTGACGGGGGCGGTGCCGACGTTGGCCAGGTCATGGCGCACGTCGATGTCGTAGCGGCCACGGTGCAGGGTGAACGTCTTGGTGACCTTCACGCCGCCGGATTCGCCTTCGAACGTGACGACAAGGTTGTCGCCGGTCAGTTCGCGTTCCTGGGAGACCAGGCGGAAAGGCGTCTGATGCGTGGGAAAGCTCTGGCCGCTGGGGGCGCCGACCACGCCGGTCTGCACCACGTAGTTCAGGCCCGCCGAGCGGTCCAGCAGAACCGTGGGCTTGTCGGCCTGGCCGGTGGCCGGGTACTTCAGCAGTTCGGCGCGCACCAGTTGGGCGCCCATCGTGTCGAAGGTCAGGCGCAGCACGTCGGTGGTGATGACGACTTCTTCGGAGCGCGTGGGAACGGGCGTGGCGGCGCCAGGCACCGTGGAAGCCGGGGCAGCGGTGGCTGCCGGCGCGCTGGGCACCGACGGCGTGGCGTTGTTGGCTGCAGCCGGCGTTTCGCTCGTGCTGGCCGCGGGCGGGGCCCCGAACAGCGACGGCTTGCCGTTATGGATTTGCCAGTTGTTCCAAAGGAGCAACAGCGAAAAGGAAAAAATCATCCAGAGGACGGTTCGTCGGATATCCATGGTGCCTACTGAAGTGAATACGGGCCAGCAAAGCCCGCCAGTTTAGCGTCAATCGTGCTCGATGCGGTGGCTGTGGGAGCAGCAACGGGCGTCGTTGGTTCCCTTGGCCGGCGGAACCGGATCCAGGCCCCCGGGCGACCAGGGATGGCAACGGCCGATGCGCCGGACGCCCAGCCAGAAGCCGCGCCATGCACCGTGGCGCTCGATCGCTTCGATCGCGTACGCCGAGCAGGTCGGAGTAAAACGGCACTGCCGGCCGATCCAGGGACTCAGGAAGAACCTGTAGAACCGGATCGGGGCAATGAGTAGTGCCTTGATCATCGCGCGATCCGCTCAAAGTGAGCGTCCACTTCGGCTCGTGCTGCGCGTTTCAACGCAGTGAGCGTGGCGGGCGCAACCTTGCTATGCAGGCGCACGACATAATCTTTTGCCGGCAGCGCCAGGCGCCGATGGCGGAACGCTTCGCGGATGACCCGCTTCAAGGCGTTGCGCGTGGAGGCGTGGGCGGCAAACCGCTTGGCGATGATGAGCCCCAAACGAGCACAGGCGTCCTGGCCGGGAGGCAGATCATTGGGAGCGGCGCTCACAATGAAGAATGCCCCTCGGGCAAGACGCCGGCCTTTAAGGGCGGCGGCAAACTCGGAGGGGCGATGCAGCCGCGCCTCCGGGGGAAGCGTGGAGCGCGGCATGGACTGCGGATCAGGCGGTTGCGCGGAACCGGAACAGGATTGCGAGAGATCTTGCAATATGGTCGGTCCGTGCGAAAGTCAGTTTCCGGAAAACCGGAAAACTGGACTTAGACGGCCAGACGCTTGCGGCCCTTGGCGCGGCGGGCGCTCAGGATGGCGCGGCCAGCGCGGGTTTTCATGCGCACGCGAAAGCCATGGGTGCGCTTGCGACGGGTAACGGAAGGTTGGTAGGTGCGTTTCATGGACGATCCACAAAAAGAACAAAGTCAGAAGGGACCTGCCCGGAGGGTTCCACGTCGCGCTAAGCAGAAGCGGGTATCCAGAGAGCGTTTTTGCATGGGTTTTGCATCCAGTGCAAAAAACAACTCTTAGACGGGGCTCTGTACCGAGAATTTCATCTCGGGCGACCTATTCAGCAAAGCTAAAAACCGGACAAATTGCTCTGGTAAGAGCGTGTCCGGCCAAGCTTTCTGCGAAACCTTCTGACAGACAGAATTCGGAAAAGCCCACCATTTCAGCAAGTTTTCCCTGTCTTGTCAAACAGTTAAGGGGGTGCCATATAGACGCTTATGCCCCTCCCTGTGGATAACCCCCGCCCGGGCAAGGTAGAATCGAGGTTTGAATAAGAGCGACATGAAAGAATTCTGGCAGACCTGCGTCAGTCGTCTTGAGCAGGAACTCCCCCCCCAACAAATCAGCGCGTGGATACGACCGCTGGTTCCGCTTGCGTACGACGAAACGCAGGCGGTGCTGCGCGTTGCCGCGCCCAACCGCTTCAAGCTGGATTGGGTGCGCAAAAACTTTTCCCACCAGATCGAAGCGTTGGCCGCGGAGTGGTTCAAGCGACCGGTGCAGGTGCTGTTCGAGCTGCCTTCGCAAGGGACCGCGCCGCGTATGCCGGTCGCGCCCGTGCGTGCGCAGCAGCCAGCGCAGCAACCGCACCCGTCCGCTGCGCCCCCTTCCGGCGCCGCGCCGCCCGTGACGGTCACCGTGACCACCGCCCCGCCCCCGCCCGCCACGACCGCCGCTGCGCAGGCCGTGAACGCGGACGCGGCCAATATCGTGTACGAGCGATCGCGCCTGAACACCGACCTCACGTTCGAGAACTTCGTGACCGGTAAGGCCAACCAGCTCGCGCGCGCGGCGGCGTTGCAGGTCGCGGAAAATCCCGGCACCTCGTACAACCCGTTGTTCCTGTATGGCGGCGTCGGCCTGGGCAAGACCCACCTGATCCACGCCATCGGCAACGCCATGGTTGCGGCGGGCACCGGGGTGCGCGTGCGCTATGTGCATGCCGACCAATACGTGTCCGACGTGGTCAAGGCGTACCAGCGCAAGGCATTCGACGATTTCAAGCGGTACTACCATTCGCTCGATCTTCTGCTGATCGACGACATCCAGTTCTTCTCCGGCAAGAACCGTACGCAGGAAGAATTCTTCTACGCGTTCGAGGCGATGGTCGCGCAGCGCAAGCAGATCATCATCACCAGCGATACGTACCCCAAGGAACTGTCGGGCATCGACAGCCGCCTGATCTCGCGTTTTGACTCGGGCCTCACGGTCGCCATCGAGCCGCCCGAACTTGAAATGCGCGTGGCGATTCTGCTGCGCAAGGCCGAGTCCGAAGGCGTGCCCATGCCCGAGGAAGTGGCCTTCTTCATCGCCAAGCACCTGCGCAGCAACGTGCGCGAACTGGAAGGCGCGCTGCGCAAGGTCCTGGCCTATGCGCGCTTCCACGGCCGCGACGTGCTGACGGTGGATGTCTGCAAAGAAGCCCTGAAGGACCTGCTGTCGGTGTCCAACGGCCAGATCACCGTGGAAAACATCCAGAAAACGGTGGCGGACTTCTACAAGATCAAGGTCGCCGACATGTACTCGAAACGCCGGCCGGCCAATATCGCGTTGCCGCGCCAGGTTGCGATGTACCTGGCCAAGGAGCTGACCCAGAAAAGCCTGCCGGAAATCGGCGATTTATTCGGCGGCCGTGATCACACCACGGTGCTGCACGCCGTTCGCAAGATTTCCGATGCCCGCGCCAAGCAAGCGGAGCTCAACCATACCCTGCACGTGTTGGAACAAACTCTAAAAGGATGAACATGCAACTCGTACAAACCACACGCGATGCATTGCTGAAACCGCTGTCGACTGTGGCGGGCATCGTCGAAAGACGCCATACCCTGCCCATTCTTGCGAACATCCTGATGCGCAAGGAAGGCAACAAGGTTGCCTTCATTGCGACCGACCTGGAAGTGCAGATCACGACGCACGCCGACTTTGGTGTCGGCCAGGACAACGAGTCCACCACGGTGGCCGCGCGCAAGCTGCTGGACATCCTGAAAGCCCTGCCCGATACCGGCGACGTGCGTCTGGCCCTGGCCAGCAACAAGCTGTCGGTGCAATCCGCCAAGAGCCGCTTTGCGCTGCAGACGCTGGCCGCCAGCGAATTCCCCACCGTGGCCCAGCCCGAGCAGTGGGACGTATCGCTGACCATGCCGCAGCGCACCCTGCGCCACCTGTTCAACATGGTGCACTTCGCCATGGCCCAGCAGGACATCCGCTACTACCTGAACGGCATGCTGCTGGTGTTTGAACCGGGCCGTGTGCGCGCGGTTGCCACCGACGGCCACCGTCTGGCGCATTGCTCCACCGAAGCCGATGGCATCGCCGAGCGCCACGAAGTCATCGTGCCGCGCAAGACCGTGCTGGAAATGCAGCGCCTGCTGGAAGACTCCGACGAGACCGTCTCCATCGACGTCGCGCCGGGCCAGATCCGTTTCCGCTTTGGCGACGTCGAGCTGGTCTCCAAGCTGGTCGAAGGCAAGTTCCCCGATTTCACGCGCGTGATTCCCACGAACTACTCGCGCCACTTCCTGGTCGGCCGCGAAGCGCTTCAGGGCAGCCTGCAGCGCGCCGCCATCCTGACCACGGACAAGTTCAAGGGCGTGCGCCTGCAACTGGCGCAGAACCAGATGAAGATCTCGTCCTCGAACGCCGAGCAGGAAGAGGCCCAGGAAGAAATCGACATCGACTACAGCCATGAAGCGCTGGACGTGGGCTTTAACGTGGGCTATCTGCTCGACGTGCTGTCCAACGTGAAGGTCGACAACATCCAGTGGTCGGTCATGCCCGATGCCAATGCGTCGGCGCTCATCACCCTGCCCGAAGACGACCAGTTCAAATACGTCGTCATGCCCATGCGGATCTGATCCGCATTCCCCCGTGGGTTTGTGCCGCTTGCGGACCGATGGTCCGCGGGCGGTCCGGCCGCCAGGCCGTTCTTTAAAGCGTTATCGATACAGACATGTCAGATCAGCAGAACACCACTCCCGAGACCAGCGGCTACGGCGCTGACTCGATCAAGATGCTCAAGGGGCTGGAGGCCGTGCGCAAGCGCCCCGGCATGTACATCGGCGACACGTCCGACGGCACCGGCCTGCACCACATGGTGTTTGAGGTCGTCGATAACGCCATCGACGAAGCCCTGGCCGGCTATTGCGACGACATCGTCGTCACGATCCACACCGACAACTCCATCTCCGTCACGGACAACGGCCGCGGCATCCCGACCGACATCCACAAGGACGACGAATTCCACCGCAGCGCGGCCGAAATCGTCATGACCGAACTGCACGCCGGCGGCAAGTTCGACCAGAACTCGTACAAGGTGTCCGGCGGCCTGCACGGCGTGGGCGTGTCTTGCGTGAACGCGCTGTCCGAATGGCTGCGTCTCACCATCCGCCGCAACGGCCAGGTGCACCAGATGGAATTCCGCCAGGGCGAGCGCGTTGCGCCCCTGGCCGTGACCGGCACGACCGACAAGCGCGGCACCGAAGTGCGCTTCCTGGCCGACCCGATCATCTTCAACAACATCGAATACCACTACGAGATCCTCTCCAAGCGTCTGCGCGAGCTCTCGTTCCTGAACAACGGCGTCAAGATCCGCCTGATCGACCAGCGTCAGGGCAAGGAAGAGAACTTCGCGTTCTCGGGCGGCGTGAAGGGCTTTGTTGAATACATCAACCGCGCCAAGACCGTGCTGCACCCGAACGTGTTTTCGGTCAGCACCGAATCCTCCGCCGGCGGCGTGTCCGTGGGCGTCGAAGTGGCGATGCAGTGGAACGACAGCTACAGCGAAAGCGTGCTGTGCTTCACCAACAACATTCCGCAGCGCGACGGCGGTTCGCACCTGACCGGCCTGCGCGCCGCGATGACGCGCATCATCAACAAGTACATCACGGACAACGAGCTGGCCAAGAAGGCCAAGGTCGAGACGTCCGGTGACGACATGCGCGAAGGCCTGGCCTGCGTGCTGTCCGTGAAGGTGCCCGAGCCCAAGTTCAGCAGCCAGACCAAGGACAAGCTGGTGTCCAGCGAAGTGCGTCCGGCCGTCGAAGAAGCCGTGGCCCGTACGCTGGAAACCTGGCTGCTCGAGCACCCGAACGACGCCAAGGCCCTGTGCAACAAGATCGTCGAAGCCGCCCGTGCACGCGAAGCCGCGCGCAAGGCGCGCGAAATGACGCGCCGCAAGAGCGTGCTGGAAGGCGCCGGCCTGCCCGGCAAGCTGGCTGACTGCCAGGAAAAAGACCCCGCGCTGTGCGAGCTGTACATCGTCGAGGGTGACTCCGCAGGCGGCTCGGCCAAGCAAGGCCGCGACCGCAAGTTCCAGGCCATCCTGCCGCTGCGCGGCAAGGTGCTGAACGTCGAGAAGGCGCGCTTTGACCGCCTGATCGCCAGCGAACAGATCGCCACGTTGATCACGGCGCTGGGCACCAGCATCGGTCCCGATTTCAACGTGGACAAGCTGCGCTACCACCGCCTCATCATCATGACTGACGCGGACGTCGACGGCGCACACATCCGCACCCTGCTGCTCACGCTGCTGTACCGTCAGATGCCCGAGCTGGTGCAGCGCGGTTACGTGTACATCGCGCAGCCGCCGCTCTACAAGGTCAAGGTTGGCCGCGAAGAGCGCTATCTGAAGGATGACCAGGAAGAAGCGCAGTTCATGCTGACGCTCGCCCTGAAGGACGCCGAGATCATCTCGGGCGGCAACATCATCCGCGGCGAAGAGCTGAACGACCTGGCCCGCCAGTACGTGGCAGCCGACGGCGTCATCGCCCGCCTGTCGCGCGTCTTCGACGTTGGCGCGCTGTCGGCCATGGCCGAAGGCGTGGAGATCAACCTGGACACGGCCGAATCCACCGCCGACTCCGCCAAGCGGCTGGCCGATGCCATGCGCGATCCCATCAATGGCAATGGCGTTGAGGTCGTTCCGCAATTCGACGAAGCCACCGAACGCCATCGCCTGTCCGTGCAGCGCATGCACCACGGCAACGTGCGCGTCAGCATCATCGACGCCGACTTCATCAATGGCTCGGATTACGCCATTCTGTCCAAGGCTGCCAAGAGCTTCCTGGGCAAGGTCGGCGCGCGTTCGATGGCCGCGCGCGGTGAAGGCGACAAGCGCAAGGAGCAACCCGTGTCCGACTTCCGCGAAGCCATGCAGTGGCTGCGCAGCGAAGCCGATCGCAGCATCTCCAAGCAGCGCTACAAGGGTCTGGGCGAAATGAACCCCGAACAGCTGTGGGAAACCACGATGGACCCGAAGGTGCGCCGCCTGTTGCGCGTGCAGATCGAGGACGCTATCGCGGCCGACGAGGTCTTCACGACGCTGATGGGTGACGACGTCGAACCGCGCCGCAACTTCATCGAAACGCACGCGCTGTCGGCGGGCAACATCGACGCTTGATTGACGTAGAAATGCCCGTAGCATTGGAAATGGAGCCTAGTGGCCGCGAAAGTTGTGTGCCCTTCGCTTTACATTGGTACCGGTTAAAGGGCTGTAACTTGGGCTCTCCCAACGGGCAACGACAACGCCGCGCCCTTTTGTACAAATAATTCTACTGCTTGCGTTTTGGTGGGGTACGCACTACACTGCCGCAACAGTAGAGTTATTTGATGAAAACCGTTCTCCCCCTCAAAGACTTGGCCGAAGTCCACACGGCAGTGGTCTTTCGTGATCAAGCACCGCAAGTGCATCCTGAAGGCAACGTCCGTGCGTTGGCCATCCGAGATGTTGTGTCTTCGACTCCCGTGAGCTGGGACAAACTGCCGCGCGTAGTTGTAGCAGACAGGTACCTTGGAAATTGCCTGCAGGAGGGTGATGTGGTCATCCCCTCGCGGGGAGACTATTACAGGGCATGGCTTTTCACGGGTGCGGACATACCGGTTTTGCCGGTGGGTCAGTTAAACGTAATCCGTCCGACTGCTGGATTGGATGCCGGATACTTGGTGTGGTTTCTCAACCTGCCGACCACTAATGCCAAGCTGAGGCAAATGCTGACCGGCACCAGCATAAAAGCGTTGACCAAGACGACTCTCCAGACGCTAGGGGTGGACCTCCCCGATATGGGGCGCCAACGCCTCATCGCCGAAGTTGTCCAACTGGCGACGCGGATCGCTGTTATTCGACATCGGTTGACAGAACTGGATGCTATAGAGGTAGCTCAGATGGCCGACCTCTTTTCACACCGTGGAGGCGACTATGCTTGACCCTGAAGCAAAGCGTGCCATCCGTCACGCAATCTTGCGCGTCTTCGCTTCAGTCCGTGCCGTGGCTGATGTCACCGAGGTTCGTGACCACCTCATGGCATTGCTGGTACTGAAGTACGCTTCTGACCGCACTCCTGGAAACGCTAGCTATGCAGTTGCCCTCGATGCGGATCCCGACTCATTGCCGCCGTTTGGGCGGCTGCTCAGCGATAAGCACATGCCCGATGTCGGACGCCGTATTGACCGGGCATTGGCCGAGTTGGAGAGGCAGCATCCGCTGCTGCAAGATGCCTTTCACAACGTCCGTTTCGACTCCTCTCTGCTGGGCGACCCCAAGCGACGGCAATACATCATCGCCGATCTGCTGAGCTGCTTCGATTTGCCCGAGTTCGACTTTCGAAGCGGAGCAAGCGCCGAGACGGCGGGCTTTGCCTGCGAAACGCTTATCAGCGAGGCCGCCGTCGCCGCTGGGAAGCGTGGTGCCGAGTTTTTTACCCCGCCCGAGGTTTCTCGGCTAATCGCCGCGCTCGTCCTGCCCACAGCTGGAGAGAGCGTCGGTGATCCGTGCTGCGGTTCTGGCTCGTTATTGTTAGCCTGCAGTGAGTTCGCGCGTGCCCGCTCTGGCGGTGAGGGCTGTCAGCTGTTCGGTCAGGAGAAAAATGGCAGCACCTGGGCCCTCGCAAAAATCAACATGTTTGTGCACGAGGAGCTCGCCGCTCAACTGGCATGGGGAGACACTCTTACAGACCCGCGCCTGTTATCGGGAGGCCAACTGCAGAGATACGACGTGGCGGTTTCAAGCCTGCCGCTCAACGTAAAGGATTGGGGACATCAGGCCGCCGAAAACGATCACTTCGGTCGCTACCGACGCGGCATTCCGCCGCGGGCCACGGCTGACTACGCGTTCATCAGTCACATGGTGGAGACGCTGAAGCCTGGTCATGGCCGAATGGCGGTGGTAGTTACCCATGGTGTCCTCTTCCGCGGCGGTGCGGAGCTCCAAATACGCAGGCATTTGCTGGAGGAAAACCTCGTGGACGCCGTGATCGCGCTGCCTGCTAAGCTGCTTCCAAACACGTCACTGCCGATTGCACTGCTGGTTTTGCGTAAGGATAAGGGCGATGGGCATGTGCTCTTCATCGACGCCAGCCGCCAGTTCGAGCACGGTAAAACCCAGAATCAGCTCCGCGATGAGGATCTCGCGGAAATCGAAGCAACGTATGCAGGCAGGGCCGATGTGGAGGGCTATGCGCGCATGGTGTCGTTGGAAGACATCTTGCAGAACGACTGCAACCTCAATGTGGCCCGCTATGTGGATGCCTTGGAGCAGGTCCGCCCGGTGGACTTAGAGGCACTCCGCTCGGAGCGCGCGCAGTTGCACGCCGAGCTGGCATGTCTGGAGAGCCGGTTTGCCGACCTCTTCCAAGAGGTCAGCCATGCATGACTAAAAGGAAAACGGCCGCTTTCGCGGCCGCCCCCTCATTTGCGTCTTGGAGCTTGACGTCCGTCCGAAGAGGGATCTATCAAACCATTTAGCCCAAGCGCTTACAAGAAAATTATAACACGCATGCTTAAACAGATCAAAAACCATACAGCGGGTAATCTGGGACGCATCCAAGCTCTCTCACATGCACGCTTGAGCAACTACCGCAGTTTCTTCGGTGCGAAGGATGATGCGCAAGCCTTGGGGCTCTATCAGTGGAACGAGGAGCTTAGCGCCTGCCTCTTCCGCACCATTTCGCTGGTCGAGGTGGTGCTACGCAATCAGTTCCACAAGGCTTTTAGCCTGCGCTACGGCGTCGTGGGCGGATATGGGTCCAAAGACTGGTACGAATATGTCGCGCTACCGCCCTATGCCAGGAACAAAATTGAGTGCATCACTCATTCCACGCACGGTTTTCACAAATTGCCGCGCTTGCCTGCTCCGTCACCGGACGACGTGGTGTCGCGCCTGACTTTCGGCTTTTGGCCGCACCTGCTTGATCTAAAAAAGGACGCGCTGAATCAAGATATCGATTGGGGTCAAATCCTGCTAGACGTGATTCCCGGCCATCGGCAGCGTCAAACCTCTCACTGGGCCAAGCAAAAACACCAGGACGGCCTCTTCGCTCGCTTGCATTTGTGCAACAGCTTGCGCAATCGCATCGCTCACCACGAACCCATCTGGAAGCTGGGCGAGCTGATGACCGAAAGGCGTGCTCGCCCAGGCAAGCCCCTCGCGGTAGATGCCCCCGCACCCACTAACTCCGACGAGGCACTTGCGCGACTTCGCCTGTTGTACGGCCGCGTGGTCGAACTGCTGGCCTGGCTGTCGCCCGACCTGGCGAATCAGCACACCAGGTGCGAGTTACACCTGCGATGTCTGAACCTGCTGCAGCCGGCTACTTTGCAGGCCTACCGCCTAGTTTTGCCACCGGCAGAAATCAACCTTGCCACCGTGCGAAACTTCCGCGCGCTAAGAAAGGCGTTGCGTTATGCCGCGTGTCGCCAACAACCTGTGCTGCTCAGGGACGGGCACCGCACCCTGGGTCACCTCACCAGTTTGCAGCTCTGAGACTTCGGCCCCGCTTCTTGTGAGCTTCACCCTCGAATCCTGGCGCTGGAAATTCGCCAATACGATGCGCGGTCTCATCGACTTGTCAAACCTCAAGAACTATGTCCGGCCCGCGAGTCCTTAAGCGCGTCAGCGATGTGTTCTAGGAGCGTTTGCGGCAGTTGGAACAGGAGCAGAAGCTCGGCGCTAAGGAAGCAGAAGTGTAGTTGCGCATGTCCTCGCTTAGTGCCCGCTGGCCCAGCCTGATCGCCCGCACACAGATCGTCGATGTGGCTCTGGACAAAGCCTTTTTAGACATCGAGGCCAACAATACCGACTTGCAACAGGTGCTGATGGCCACGCAATACCACGACAGCTTCGCGAACGGATCAAAGTCCTCGTCAGCCAGCCGTTCGCCCGCGCCCTTCCACAATGCCGGCATCCCGACCTGTATGCTGGTACAGAACGGGCGCAAGCCCCCCGCGCTACAGGGCAGAGTCATTATTATCGACGCCATTCGCGAGTGCCTCGTCAAGTACGCCGTTCTTCATTCAATGGAATGGGGTGCCACGGAGATGCAGGCAAATTTGGTCCACATCGATGACCAACCTGGGATATGAGCCGCCGTTCGGCCTTTTTGGACCCGCCGAACGCATTCACCCAATCAAGCGCCCCGGACGCCTCTGCAATCAAAGGGCGAGTCCGGTGCGGCGCCGGATGAACAGGATCTCCTTAGTGATGTCGATGGAGATGACGACGGGGCGGGCAGTGCCGCCGATGCGCGTGCCGCCCGGCCGCGTCTGGGCGAATTGGTGGCGTTCATGCGGTCGCATGCGGATCGCGATGATGCGCCGCACGTGCTGCAGTTTGACGCCGCTACGCAGCATCTGGACGAGCTGATCGATGAAGACGACGGCGAAGGCGACCTGTGGATAAGCGCAAATCTGATGAGCTGTCGTGACTGCACGCGGACGGCGCGGCGGCGTACGTTCACCAGACGCGCGCATTGTGCGACGAACGCTGGCGGGCGCTGCAGCAAGGCATGCAGGTCGGCGACGTGGCCGCCGTCTGTCAGTTGCTGGACGTGCAGGACGTCGGCGACTCGTCCGGCTGGGCGTGGCGCTTTGGTTTTGGCGGACTGTCGCACTCCTACTTTCACGAACAGGAGCCGGCCCGCACGGTCAGCTTCGAAGACTACGTGGCCGAGGGTGGCGATGATGACGGCGCCTGGCTTGGCGGCGGGTTGTACCGCTACCGTGCGGACAAGCTGTGGGGGCTGCGGGCCGTCGATACGGAAACCGAGTCCGACGACGAATGCTGGCTGCCGGTGATCCTTTTGAATCCCGTGAATACCTAGTTTTTCCCGGGAGTTCTGGCGTTCGTAATAGGGGCTGCTTTTGTAGCCCCTTTTTCTTTGGTTCTCGGCTTTTCGAGCCGAGCTCCGCTGCGGGCAAAGCGCTTCCAGATTTCACCATCAACCAGGTGAAAAACCGCCCCTGCTTCCGCTACGCGCACATCGCTGGATCCCCATCAACGATCGCTGGATCCCCATCAACGGGTCCACGCATGACATCCGTCGCTCCGCGCTAATTATCCATAAAAATGGATAGTCATTTCAATCTTGCAGGGTTTATCCATTATCCCGGCACGCCTACAGTACCTCCATGCGCAGTCAACGCGGCGATTCAGGAAACTCCCCTCCCTAGCCGGCTGACTGAAAACTTCCTCATCAGGTAAATGGAGCTCATCATGAATCAGCAACTCAACGGCAAGATTGCACTCGTCACCGGCGGCACCACGGGCATCGGGCTGGCGACCGCTCAGGAATTGGCCGCGCAAGGCGCGCGCGTCTTCATCACCGGCCGCCGCCAGGCCGAACTGGAGGCCGCCGTGGCCAGCATCGGCGTCGCGGCAACCGGCATCCGCGCAGACGCGTCGGTGCTGAGCGACCTGGACAACGTCTACGCCCAGATCGCCAAGAGCGCCGGTAAGCTCGACATCCTTTTCGCCAACGCGGGCGGCGGAGACATGATGCCGCTGGGCGCGATCACGGAAGAGCACTTCGATCGCATCTTCGGCACCAACGTGCGCGGCACCCTGTTCACTGTGCAAAAGGCGTTGCCGTTGCTGGTTGATGGCGCCTCGGTGATCCTGACCGCGTCGACCGTATCGATCCAGGGGACGGAAAATTTCAGCGTGTATAGCGCCAGCAAGGCGGCGGTGCGCAACTTTGCGCGCTCGTGGGCGCTGGATCTGAAGCCGCGCGGCATCCGCGTAAACGTCGTCAGCCCCGGTCCGATCCGTACGCCGGGACTGGGCGGTCTGGTCCCCGACGAAGCCCGCCAGGGGTTGTTCGATCATCTGGCCGCGCAGGTGCCGCTGCGCCGCCTGGGCGAACCGCAAGAGATCGGCAAGGCTGTGGCGTTTCTGGCTTCCGACGCGGCGAGCTTCGTCAATGGCATTGAGCTGTTTGTCGACGGCGGGATGGCGCAGGTCTGAGCGCATTGCGCTTCCGATCGCGACTTCTCAAGCATGAAAGCCTTGATTCATTGCGTACTGGCGCTGGCTGCGATGGGCAGCGCGCCTTACGCGCACGCACAGGAAATTTCACACATGAAACCCGCCATGCAAGACACGGCCGATCTGGCACAACGCTTGATCGACATCCATTTTTCGATATGGAACGACGCCGACTCCCGATCCCGCGAATTGAAGTTTGACGAGGTGTATACGCAAGACTTCTTCGTGGCCGATCAAAGCGGCGTTGCTGCGGGTTACGCGGCGGTAAACCGCCTGATCACGCAGTTGCAAGGCACCCATGCGGGATTCCTGTTCGCGCCAGCGCCGATCACTTGGAATCATGGTGTCGGCCGCGTGGTCTGGAACTATGGTCCGCCCAGCCATCCGGACCAGGTGCATGGCGAAGATATCTTCACCATCAAAGACGGCAAGCTTGCGAGCGCCCACGTCTTTCTCGATCGTCAGTAATGGGGATGCGCATCATGAAACTACTGGCTTCTTGCTTCATGGCAATTGGCGTTCTGGCAGGTGGCGCATCGCAGGCGGCTGGCATCGGTGTCGCAGGCGTGGATCACGTGGGTATCAACGTGCCCGATCTGAAGCAGGCGGAGGCATTCTTCGACAGTGCCTTCGGATGCGAACCGGTGACACGAATCGGGCCATTCCAGCTGGATCCGACGGCGTCGCCCGATGCTGCGGGTTTCGCGCCCCGCGCTGACAGCGTCACGATCGCCATGCTGCGTTGTGGGGAAGGTTCGAACATCGAGTTGTTCGAATACGTGAATTCGCGGGGGAGCAGGGTCATGCCTCGCGCCGAGGATATCGGCGCCTCGCAAATCGCGTTCTACACCGACGATATCGAGGGCGCGGTGTCTTATCTGAAGGCCCGGGGCATCACCGTGCTGGGAAAACCCGTGACGATGACATCGGGCGATACCGAAGGCGAGACATGGGTGCACTTTCGCTCGCCTTGGGGTTCAGACATGGAACTCGTCAGCTACCCGAAGGGCAAGGGATATGAACACCGCACCAGCCTCAGGCTGTGGAATCCCAAGCACCCCGCCCAGTGAACCGTCAAACGTACCATCGACAGGATTGATATGAATCTTCCCCATCAACCCGGCGCCTACGGCGCCCAATTTCCCGACCATGGCCAGTCTCACGCCGACCATGACAAAGACTTGCCGACAGCGGTTGTGGTTGCGGCCTATTACCGCGTGCATCCGCAAGACCGGCAGTCATTCATTGACGCCGTCATTCCCGACATGGTGGCAGCCCGAAAGATGCCCGGTTGCGTCTACTACGCCTTTGCCGCGGATCTGACGGACGCCAATCTGTTTCATCTGTTGGAGGGCTGGGCGGATGAGGCGGCCTACGAGCATCACGAACAAGCGCCCTCGTTTCTTGCGGCGCTGGCGCATGTCGTCAAGCATGTGCGGATTCTGGATCGGCAGGGAATCCGGTATGAAGTCGCGCGGCAGATCATCGATGACCCACGGAGCAAGGTGGCGCCGGCTTAAGGCGTCCAGCGTCACGCGATGCGCGGGATAGCCCGTGCGATTCGCGTGCCGATGTTTGCAGGACGGCATTCGCGCGTTCGGCCCAACGTTTTCGAGCCGCTTATTCAGAGACCCCACCATGATTGTAGAAATCGGTAGTGCCAATTCGACGCCCGTCGCTTCGCGGTACGAATCACCCTCCCCCCCTTCCACTTCTCAAGTGAATGAAGTCAGCGCCACGGAGCCGGAGTCGCAGACGAATGCCGACGCGTCGTCGGCCGACGCGTCGGCGGCGCAGCAGAGCAAGGAGTCAGATCCCGCCAAGAATGGAGGCGAATCGCTAGAGTCGCTCAGAGAGCAGATCGCGCAATTGGAAAAGCAGCTGGCGCAAGCGCTGGAAGAGTTGCGCGATGTTCAGTCGGCCACCATGGACGAAAAGCAGAAGGCCGCGTTGACGGCCGCCCTGCAGGTGAAAGTGGCCGTGTTGAACTCGTCTTTGATGTCCATGATGATGAAGCTGGCAGAGGCCATTGCCAATGAGAACGGCAAGAATTTTGAAAGTGCGGTTGCGCTGGCGGCGTCTCAAAGCGGTGGCGGCAATGCGGGTTGAAAGGACGCCGGCGGAAATGCCTGCAGGGGATTCGCGAATACACTTCGGTCAGGAAGACCTGACGAAAGGCCGTGCAGATTGAAGTTGATTGCACATCGAAGGCCAGCCCGATCCGGGCTGGCCTTCGGCTTTCCGGATCGGCTATCGGGTGTCACCAATCAAGCGCCCCGGGCGCCTCTGCAATCAAAGGAAGTGAAGATGGGAAATCGGGCCTGGCTGTATCTGTGCTCGGACGAGGATGAAGGCGAGCCGCCCGCGGAGATCGCCAGCGCGAACGGCAACCTGCCGACGTTGTGGCAGGTGCTGCTGGCGGAGGGCGAGTCCGGTGCGGCGCCCAATGACCAGGACCTCCTTGGTGATGGCGATGGCAATGGTGCGGGCATGGCCGCCGATGCGCGCGTTGCCCATCAGCGGCTGGGCGAACTGGCGGCATTCATGGGGGCGCACTCGGATCGCGACGATGCGCTGCCCGTGCTGCAGTTCGATGCCGCCGTGCAGTATCTGGGCGAGCTGATCGATGAACACGACGACGACGGCGACTTGTGGATACGCGCAAATCTGAATGAATTGTCGTGGTTGCACGCGGACGGCGCGGCGGCTTACGTGCACCAGACGCGCACCCTGTGCGAAGAACGCTGGCTAGCCGTGCGGCAAGGCATGCAGGCCGGTGACCTGGCCGCTGTGTGCCGATTGCTGGACGTGCAAGATGCTGGTGACGCCTCCGGCTGGGCGTGGCGCTTCGGTTTCGGCGGGCTGTCGCATTCCTATTTCCACGAACAGGATCCGGCCCGCACGGTCAGCTTCGAGGATTACGTTGCCGAGGGGGGCGACGATGAGGACGCGTGGCTTGGCGGCGCGCTGTATCGCTACCGTGTGGACAAGTTGTGGGGGCTGCGGGCGGTCGATCCGGAGGCCGAGTCTGGCGACGACAACGACGACGATTGCTGGCTGCCGGTGATGGCGCCGCAGTGGGATGCGATCTGGCGCAGTGGCGCGTCCGATGAGGGCGTGCTGTGGATAAGCAGTGAAGGACGCACCGGGCTGCTGCGCGTGACGGACAACGTTGCACACGTGCTGGTGCCGCCGCGCTTTGACGCGGTGTGGGATTTTGAAGAAGACGTGGCAAGCATCCAGATTGGCGACAAGGTCGGTTTGATCGCCGCGGATGGCCGTGAAATCCTGCCGCCCTCTTTGGACGAGGCCTGGAACTGCGCGCAGGGCCTGGTGGTGGCGCGCGTGGGAGATCAACTCGGCTTTGTGGACAAGTCGGGCGGCTGGGCGATCACGCCGCGCTTCGAGGACGCGGGGTCGTTCTGCCCCGGGGGCCTGGCGCCCGCGTTCGAGGCGCCGGCGTGGGGTCTCGTCGACCGGCGTGGCGATTGGGTAGCGGCGCCCGAGTGGGACGACGTTTGTTGGGACGAGGACCTGCATGCGTTCATCACCGAGCGCGATGGGATGCAGGGGCTGATTGACGCGTCGGGGCGGCCGGTACTGGATGCGTGCTTTGCTGCGCTGGCGCCGCTGGATACTGCAGCCGACTCAGCCGAGCTGTGGAAAAGCGGTCTGATGCGGATCAGCGTCCTGACGCAAGACGCGCGGCGCGGGGTGGTCGATGGCGAAGGCGCGGTGCGGGTGCCGATCGTTTACAGCGATCTCGGCGAGGTGAGCTGGCTGCCGTCGGAACGGCCTGGCATCCCCGAGCCCGCGCCGGAAGGCCAAGCGGGGCGGTATGCGCGGATCCTGGCGAACGTGGGGCTAGATGACGATGGCGACGAGACGTGGGCCGAGGGCGTCTATGACATGGCCGAGGGGCGTGAAGTGCTTGCTTGCCGGCATGTGCTGACGTTCGGGTTGGCGTGGAACGGCGCGTATGGCTGGCTGGTGTTGCAAGCGGGCCAGGCGCCCTGCCCTCACAACGTGGACGGGCTTTACGTGGGCGTGGCTCGCGCTGGTGGCGACTGGCTGCATGAACCTGTGTACGCCTGGATCGGTTCGCCGGAATCCTTGCAGACTGCGGCGGGCGTTTACAACGGCCCGCCGGCGATTGTCCCGCAGTGGAACGAGGGCGAGCCGGTGCGGGCCATGCGGGGCGATACGGGTGTGCTGGTGATGCTGCACCGTGACGGGCGGGAGACGCCGGCCTAGGCAATTGCGGCAACGGTGTCAGACACCGTCTCCACGCACATCGCCGCAGAGATCGGCTACCGCGGCGGCCGCGCCTTCAAATCCCCCATCTCTTCCTGCATCAGCTGATGCGCATACCGCGAGAACACCGTGACCAGGCGCGTGCGCGTGTGATACGGCGGGTATAGCAGCGCCACGGTGACCGGCACCGCCGGGCTGAACGGCCGGACTTCCACGCCGTTCGCTTCGTATTCCTCGCGCGCGGCCAGGGGGTTGATCAGCGCCACGCCCAGCCCCGCGCCCACGAGCGCACACACCGACGACCCCAATCCCGCTTCGGCCACCGTATGACGTTCGACCTTGGCGGACTTGAACACGGCGTCGATCTTCTCGCGCAGCGGGGTGCCGCTGGGAAATGCGATGAAGGGCTCGCCGGCAAAATCGGCGGGCTTGAGCCTCTTCAGTTTGGTCAGGCGGTGTCCGCGCGGCAGCACCGCCACGCAGCTCATCGTGAGCACCGGCTCGACCTGGATGCCCGGCGCTTCGCCGGACAGCATCGCCAGCCCGGTATCGCAGAATCCCGAGCTGATCCAGTTGTGGACCGCGCTGGCGTTGCCCGAGTGGATGGACACCATGACGTCCGGATACTCGGTCTTGAAGGCGGCCACGATGCGCGCCAGCAGCCCGCCCGCCAGGCGTGGCATGGCCGCCACACTCAGGCGGCTGGCGCTGAACGAGCGGATGCTGGCTGCCGCCGACTCCAGGCCAGCGAGGCCGATGAAGGTCTTTTCGACCTCCTGAAAAAAGCGCGATCCGTCCTGGGTCGGGCTCAGCCGGCTGCCATTGCGGTCGAACAATGGAAACTGGGTGATGGCTTCCAATTGCGCAATTAAGCGGCTAACGTGCGGCTGCGAGGTATGCACCCGGCGAGCCGCAGCGGTCATGGATCCGGTCATCATGACGGCGCGAAACGCCTCAATGTGTCGCAAGCCCATGCGAGTAATGGCCATGTCAAATCCGTATAGAGGAATACCTGATTGGAACTGGATAAAACCATACTGCTAGTTGATACTTTTTGCCAGCCGCGGGGCTCATCGCGGGACGCGGCGGTCGCCAGCCAGACTGGATCCGCCGATCGTGAACATAAACACGCGCCGCACGTACGGCGCCAAGGGAATCAGATGAAAGCACTTGCCGCGATCTCCGTCGCCGCCGCCCTGCTGGGCACCACCGCGACGGCCCATGCCGAAGGTCCCAGCCGCCTGGACAAGATCCGGGAAACCGGCGTCATCACGATCGGCCACCCCGAGACCTCGGTGCCGTTTGCGTATCTGGACGGCAATCAGAAGCCGATCGGCTACACGGTCGAGATCTGCCAGGAAGTCGCCAAGTACGTGCAGGAAGCGCTGAAGCTGCCCAAGCTGGAAGTCCGCTACAACCCGACGACGTCGGCCACGCGCATTCCGCTGCTGGCCAACGGCACGATCGACCTGGAATGCGGCAACACCACCAATAACGAAGCCCGCCACAAGCTGGTGTCCTTCGCGCCCACGACCTTCGTGGCGCAGGTGGTGCTGGTGGCGCGCAAGGACGGCGGCGTGGACCCCAATGACCTGTCCTCGTTCCGCGGCAAGACCATCGCGGCGCAGGCCGGCGGCCAGACGTTCAAGCTGATCTCGCAACTGAATGCGCAGGGCAACCTGGGCATCTCGATGGCGCCCACCAAGGACACCGCCGAGACCATCCTGATGGTGGAATCGGGCCGCGCCGCGGGTTCGGCCAACGACGACGGCATCGCCTACGGCGCCGTGGCCTCGTCCAAGAACCCGGACGCCTTCGTGATCGGCAAGAAGGGCCTGGAAATGGCGCCCTACGGCATCATGCAGCCCAAGGACGACCCCAAGTTCAAGAAGGTGGTTGATGACGCGGTGCTGG
Organism: Achromobacter sp. UBA5777; assembly: GCF_002418565.1. NCBI lineage: Bacteria > Pseudomonadati > Pseudomonadota > Betaproteobacteria > Burkholderiales > Alcaligenaceae > Achromobacter > Achromobacter sp. UBA5777. The sequence goes on from NZ_DIEJ01000241.1 coordinate 65,904, forward strand.
ACCTGATGAAGACCGGCAAGGTTGCTGCGCTGTACGACAAGTATTTCAACGCGCCGATCCCGCCCAAGCAGATCAACCTGAAGTACCCCATGAGCGACGCCTTGAAGCGCGCCCTGGCCAACCCCACCGACTCGGGCGATCCCAAGGCCTACGAGTAAGCCGCATGCCGCGGGGCGCAACGCGTCCCCGCGGCGCATGAAGCAAGAACGCCGGCCGGGGCCGGCGTTGCAATCAAGGGCGAGGGCATGAATTACAACTGGAGTTGGAGCGTCTTCCTGGAGATGTCGCCGGACGGCGTGCACACCTTCCTGGAAACGATCCTGATCGGCGTGGGCTGGACGCTCGCGCTGGCATTGACGGCCTGGGTTTTCTCGATGTTGCTGGGATCCTGGCTGGGCGTGATGCGCACGGTGCAGTCGCGCCTGATGAACGCCATCGGCGCGACCTACGTGGAGCTTTTCCGCAATGTGCCGCTGCTGGTGCAGATGTTCCTGTGGTATTTCGTGCTGCCCGAACTGCTGCCGCATGCCTGGGGCCTGGCGATGAAGCAGATGCCTCAGCCGTGGGGCCAGTTCGTGCCCGCGGTGCTGTGCCTGGGCTTTTACGGATCGGCGCGTGTGGCCGAGCAATTGCGCGCCGGCATCCAGTCGCTGCCGCGCGGGCAGTTTCAGGCGGGGACCGCGTTGGGGCTGACCGAGGGGCAGGTCTACCGCTACATCATCCTGCCCGAGGCCTATCGCATCGTGCTGCCGCCGCTGACCTCGGAGTTCATGGGCACGATCAAGTATTCGTCGGTGGCGCTGACCATCGGCCTTCTGGAATTGACGGGCCAGGCGCGCTCGATGGCGGAATTCAGCTTTCACATCTTCGAGGCGTTTTCGGCCGCCACGGTGATCTACCTGATTTTGAACGGCATCGTCGTGCTGGGGATGCGCACGCTCGAGCGCCGTGTCGCGGTGCCTGGCCTGATCGGCACGGCCGCGAAGTCGCCTGCGGGATTGGGGCGCTGACATGGGCAAATTCGATTTCGATGTGATCTGGGGCTCGCTGCCGTACCTGTTCCAGACCGGCATGACCTTCACGCTGACGCTGACGGTGCTGGCGGCGGTGATGGGCCTGGCGCTGGGCACGATCCTGGCGATGATGCGGTTGTCGCGCTACAAGATCCTGTCGGTGCCGGCGGGCATCTACGTGAACGTCATGCGTTCGATCCCGCTGCTGCTGGTGATCTTCTGGTTCTACTTTCTGATGCCGTACATCGCCGCGTGGGTCGTGGGCTCGCCCACGCCGCTGCGCGTGGGGGCGTTCAACTCCGCGGTGATCACCTTCACGCTGTTCGAGGCCGCGTACTTCTGCGAAATCATGCGCGCCGGCATCCAGTCCATCGCGCGCGGCCAGGTATCGGCCAGCATGGCGCTGGGCCTGAATCACTGGCAGGGCATGCGGTACGTCGTGCTGCCGCAGGCGCTGCGCAACATGGTGCCGGCGCTGCTGACGCGCGTCATCATCCTGTTCCAGGACACGTCGCTGGTGTACGTGCTGTCGCTCACCGACTTCCTGGGCGCCGCGTCCAAGATCGGCCAGCGCGACGGCCGGCTGGTCGAACTCTATCTCTTCGTGGCGGTGGTGTATTTCGTGATTTGCTTCACGGCATCGCGTCTGGTCAAGCAGCTTGAAAAGCGTACGCGGGTGCTGCGCTGAGCCGCTTGCCGCAGCAATCACGTTATCCACAGGTTCAACGATGCAATCCTCTTCCAATCCCCCGATGATCGAGATCCGGCAGGTCAGCAAATGGTACGGCGACTTCCAGGTGCTGGACGACTGCTCCACCACCGTGCGCCGCGGTGAAGTCGTGGTGGTGTGCGGCCCGTCCGGGTCGGGCAAGTCCACGCTGATCAAGACGGTCAACGCACTCGAGCCCTTCCAGAAGGGTGAGATCGTGGTCAACGGCGTGTCGGTGGGCGACCCGCGCACCAACCTGCCCAAGCTGCGCGCAGTCGCCGGCATGGTGTTCCAGCACTTCGAGCTGTTCCCGCACCTGTCGGTGACCGAGAACCTGTGCCTGGGGCAGATCAAGGTGCTCAAGCGCGGTAAGGACGAAGCGCGGCAGCGCGCGCTTGCGCTGCTTGAGCGCGTGGGCCTGTCGGCGCACAAGGACAAGCATCCCGGCGAACTGTCGGGCGGCCAGCAGCAGCGCGTGGCGATTGCCCGGGCGCTGTCGATGGACCCCGTCGTGATGCTGTTCGATGAGCCCACGTCGGCGCTGGACCCCGAGATGGTCAACGAGGTGCTGGACGTGATGACCGACCTGGCGGGCGAAGGCATGACCATGATGGTCGTGACCCACGAGATGGGATTCGCGCGCCGCGTCGCCGACCGTGTGATCTTCATGGACGGCGGCAAGATCGTCGAGGACTGCCAGAAGGAGCAGTTCTTCGGCAATGTGGAGGAGCGTGCTCCGCGCACGCGCCAGTTTCTTTCCAAAATTTTGCAGCACTGAAAGCCATGACCCAGCGGACCCCCGCCGAACCTCCCCCACTTCGCGTCGACCTGCGCAGCGATACGGTCACGCACCCGACCGCGGCCATGTACGAGCGCATGCGCACCGCGCCGATCGGCGATGACGGCCTGGACGGCGATCCCACCGTGCGCGAGCTGGAAGCGACTGTCGCGACCAGCCTGGGCAAGGAGGCGGGCCTCTTCGTGCCGAGCTGCACGATGGCCAACCTGCTGGCCGTGCTGGCGCAAACGCAGCGCAGCGAACAGGTGGCGCTGGAAGCGACTGCCCACATGTACACGTCGGAACGGGGCGCGGCGACGTTCACGGGCCTGTTCTACCAAGGCCTGCCCGGCGCTGAAGGCGCGATGGACCTGAACCGGCTCGAAGACGCGTTGATGGCAGGCGGACACCGCCTCAGGACGGCGTTGGTGGCGATGGAGACGTCGCACAACAACGCGGGCGGCGCAGTGCTGCCGCTTGACCACATGCAGGCCGTGCATGGCATGGCACGCGCAGCCGGCGTGCCGGTGCACCTGGATGGTGCGCGGCTGTTCAACGCGGCGGTGGCGCTGGGCGTGCCGGCCACGGACATCACGCAGTTCACGGATACGGTGTCGCTGTGCCTGTCCAAAGGCCTGAGCGCGCCGGTGGGTGCGGTGCTGGCGGGCAGCCAGGCCGTGATCGCCAAGTCGCGCACGCTGCGCCGCATGCTGGGCGGCACGCAGCGGCAGTCCGGGATCATGGCTGCAGCGGGCCTGGAAGGCGTGCAGCACATGAGCGCGCGGCTGGGCGAGGACCACGTGCGGGCGCGCCGATTGAGCGACGGCATCAACACGCTGGCGCCCACGCTGACCGCGACCGTACCGCAAACCAACATCGTGCAGGTCGAGACCGCCGACACCGGCATGACCAACGCCGAATGGGTCGCGGCCCTGCAGGCGCAAGGCGTGCTGACGCGTCCGTGGGGCCGTACGCGACTGCGTTGCGTCACGCATCGGCACATCGGCGACGACGATATCGACATGGCCGTCAAGGCGTTTTCCGCGGTGCTGAACGCGCGCTGATTCAGCCTTTTTTGGGGTGGGCGATGCGATAATGCCCGCCATGTCCACCCCCACTCATCTAACCCGAAAAGACTATTTCTGCGCCTTGGCGGTGGTGGTCATCTGGGGCCTGAATTTCGTCGTCATGAAGGTCGGCATGCGGGGCCTGTCTCCGATGATGCTCGGCGCGTTGCGATTCGCGCTGGCGGCCTTCCCGCTCATTCTCTTTGTGCGCATGCCGCGGCTGCCGTGGCACTGGGTCGCGGCCTACGGACTGGTCCAGGGGCTGGGCCAGTTCGGCCTGCTGTTCACGGCGCTCAAGTTCGGCATGCCGGCCGGCATGGCATCGCTTGTCATCCAGACCCAGGCCTTCTTTACGCTGCTGCTCGCCGCGCCCGTGCTGCATGAGCGCGCGCGGCGGCATCACTGGATCGGACTGGGTGTGGCCGCGATGGGCCTTGCGGTCATTGCGGGGGCGCGTGGCGACGGGCCGGGGCAGATGACGATGCTGGGCTTTGTCCTGACGCTGGGGGCGGCGTTCATGTGGGCGGTGTCCAACATGATCGTCCGGCTGGCCAGCCGCAAGGCGCCCGGCTACGACCCCTTCGCGTTCATTGCGTGGAGCAGCGCTGCCCCGGTGCTGCCCTTCCTGGCGCTGGCCGTGCTGATCGACGGCTGGGAACCGGTGGTGGGCATGATCACCGGCATGGGTTGGGGCGAGGCGCTGTCGGTGTTGTATCTGGCGGTGCTGGCGACGCTGGTTGCCTACACGCTGTGGACGCAGCTGCTGTCGCGCCATCCCGCGGCCAAGGTCGCGCCGTTCTCGCTGCTGGTGCCCGTAGTAGGGCTGTGGGCGGCGTCCATGGCGTTCGGCGAGCGGCTGCAGCCGCTGCAATGGGCGGGCGCCGGTTGCGTGCTGGCCGGTCTGGTCATCAACCAGGTCGGCGCGCGCTGGATGCGCACGCGCTAGCGCAGTTCAACCTTTGCGCTACCGGGCCCTCATCCGCCCGGCCTACAACGTGCCGGCGAGGGCCCGCGGCCCTTAAAGTTGCTCGAAGCGGATGTAACGCTTATCGGTGTACTCCCGGCGCGTGATGATTTCCTGCACCGACGCGCCCGGCGGTCCGCGGCGCAGCCATTCCAGCATGTGATCGACCTGGTCGGGCGTGCCCTGCACCAGCGCTTCGACCGTGCCGTCCAGCATGTTCTGCACCCAGCCCTTCGCGCCAAGCATGTGAGCGCGCCGCACCGTGGCGTGCCGGTAGCCCACGCCTTGCACCGTGCCGCTGACGGTGACGTGGACGGTTTCGATCTGGGTATCGGCCTTAGGGTCTTGCATGGGTTTTTCCTTCGGATGATGCGCCGCCACGCGCGACTGGCGTAGGCGGAACCGGCTACAGCGGATGGTCTATAGGCCCGGCGGGCTTCGAAGCGATACGTTAGAGCCCATGTCAAAACGTGCCAGCTTAGAAATACCCATTACCAGAGCTTGGAGAAGCCATTATGGAAGAGACCAGTTTGTTGTCGGATGCCGAGACAGCGCGCTACAGGGATCAGGGTTACCTGGCCTTGAAGGACATGTGCCCTCAGGACGAGGTCGGCTACATCCGCAGGACGCTGCTGGACTTGTTCTCGAATAAGACGGGTTACAACGAGGGCGCGCAATATGACTTTGTCAGCCGCGACGACCCGAGCAAGCCCGCGAAGTTTCCGAGTCTTCACGATCCGCGACATTATGCCCCGGGCCTGCTGAAGACGGTGTACCACGAACGCACGCTGGAACTGGCGCGGCAGCTGCTGGGCCCGCAGGCGGCGCTGTATGGCGAGCACGCGTTGCTCAAGCCCGGCCCGCACGGTCCGGAAACGCCGTGGCACCAGGACGAAGCCTTCCGGTCGCCGGACTTTGTCTACAACGAACTGAGCATCTGGCTGGCGCTGCAGCCGGCCACCGTCGAGAACGGCTGCATGCAGTTCCTGCCGGGGTCGAACAAGTGGGACGTGCTGGAGCACCGTTCCCCGGGCGGCGACAAGACGCTGCATCCGCTGGAATGCTGCGGCGATTTCCCGCGCGAACAGGCGGTGGCCGAGCCGCTCGATCCGGGCGGCATCACCGTCCACGATGCGCGCACGCTGCACTTCACGGGACCGAACACGTCGCAGACGCCGCGGCTGGCGTACATCCTGATCTACAACACGCCGCCGGTGTACAAGCCGGGCCGCCGGGAATTCCCGTGGCTGGAAGGCCGCTGGACCGACAGCCAGACCCGCAAGAAGCAATGGCACAAGCGCGGCGGGCTTGCGGTGGACGTGATGCGCCGGCTGCCGGGCGCGCGGCTGACCAGCCCGCGCTGGGTGGCGTGGGCAACGATACGCGCGGTCAGCAAGGTGTGGCCGCGCTAGGGCTGGGCGTGCAGGGGCCATAGAGCCTTTGCGCAGGGGGGCGAACGGGGCCGGCAAGCGACGCTTGCCGGCCCCGGCGCGTATACTGGGCGGCGCTGGCGCCCCCTACCACTCCACAGACACTCCATGACCGCTAACCTTTCTACGATCACCTGCATCGAAGATTTGCGCGTTGTCGCGCAGAAGCGCGTGCCGCGCATGTTCTACGATTACGCCGATTCCGGCGCCTGGACCGAAGGCACCTATCGCGCGAACGAAAGCGACTTTCATCGGATCAAGCTGCGTCAGCGCGTGGCAGTCAACATGGAAGGCAGGTCGCTGCGCACCACCATGGTGGGCCAGGACGTGGTCATGCCGCTGGCGATTTCGCCCACGGGCCTGACCGGCATGCAGCATGCCGACGGCGAGATCCTGGCCGCCAAGGCCGCCGCCGATTTCGGCGTGCCGTTCACGCTGTCCACGATGAGCATCTGCTCGCTGGAAGACGTGGCGCAGGCCACCGGCAAGCCCTTCTGGTTCCAGCTCTACGTGATGCGCGACCGCGAGTTCGTGGGCAACCTGATCGACCGCGCCAAGGCTGCCGGCTGCTCGGCGCTGGTGCTGACGCTGGACCTGCAGATTCTGGGCCAGCGCCACAAGGACATCAAGAACGGCCTGTCGACGCCGCCCAAGCCCACGCTGCGCAACCTCATCAACCTGGCGACCAAGCCACGCTGGTGCATGGGCATGCTGGGCACCAAGCGCCGCACCTTCGGCAACATCGTCGGCCACGCCAAGGGCGTGAGCGACCTGTCGTCGCTGTCGTCGTGGACGGCCGAGCAGTTCGATCCGCGCCTGAGCTGGGACGACGTGGAATGGATCAAGCAGCGCTGGGGCGGCAAGCTCATCATCAAGGGCATTCTTGACGTCGAAGACGCGCAGCTCGCCGCCAACAGCGGCGCCGATGCGCTCATCGTCAGCAACCACGGCGGCCGCCAGCTTGACGGCGCCATGTCGTCCATCGCGGCCCTGCCGGGAATTGCCGACGCCGTGGGTTCGAAGATCGAGGTGTGGATGGACGGCGGCATTCGCTCCGGCCAGGACATCCTGAAGGCCGTGGCGCTGGGCGCACGCGGCACGATGATCGGCCGCGCCTTCCTGTACGGGCTGGGCGCGTATGGCCAGGCCGGCGTCACCCGCACGCTGGAGATCCTGTACAAGGAAATGGACACGACGATGGCGCTGTGCGGCCGCCGTACGATCGAGCCGGGCGACCGCAGCATCCTGCTGCCCGGCACGTATCCGACCTGATCGCTGACGCATGTTGAAAAAGCCCGGACCCATACGTGTCCGGGCTTTTTTATGCGCAGACGCTGCGCACCGTGCGCGGGCTACGCGCCGTTGCCCGTGCCCAGAAACTGGCTGGGCTTGCGCAGCGCCGGGTCGAACGGATTGATCTGCGCGCCCACCGCGTCGGCCTCGCGGCGCAGCATTTCCACGATCAGCGGCAGGCGTTCATCACTGATGCGTTCGATGGGCGCCGCCACGCTCAGCGCCGCGACCGTCACGCCGTTGGGATCGTAGACCGGCACTGCCAGCCCCGCGATGTTGGGGAACACGCCCTGCCCCTGGCTGCGCGCGTAGCGCAGTTCCAGGCATTCCTTGATGCGCACGCGCATTGAGATCTCGTCCACGAAGCCCAGATGATGCAGGCGCGGAATGTTGAAGCGCATGACCTCTTCGCGCTCGGCTTCGGGCAGGCTGGCCAGCAGCACCAGGCCGCCTTGTCCCATGCCGAGCGGCACGCGGCCCCCGATGTCGCCGGTATGCGAGCGCACTGGAAAGGCGCCGTCCACGCGGTCAACGCAGACCGCGTCAAACCCGCTGCGCACCAGCAGGAAAATGGTGTCGTTGAGCATGCCGGACAGGCGCAGCATCGCGGGCCGGTAGAGGGTGCGCAGGCTGGATTGATGGTTGCCCGCCGCGGCCGCCAGCGAAAAGAAGGCAACGCTGAGCTGATATCCCTTGCTTTGAGCCGGCTGCTCCACCACCCCTTCCTGCATCAAGCCTTGCAGCACCCGGTGCACCGTGGCCTGCGCCTGGCCCGTGCGGGCGGCGATATCGGTCAGGCGCAGCTTGTCTCCCTTGGCATCGGCCAGCACGCGCAGCACGGCAAAGGCCCGCTGCAATACGCCCTGGCCAGCGGAATCCTCCGGCGTTTCTGATTTCTTCATTCTCGGGTTCCGATAATCAAAATAGTCTGACGTGTTTTTATCAGAAAATTCAGTCTAACGGAAATAACGAATAAAAAATTCGATTCTTCGGAAAACCCTAATTGACCCTCTGTTTTGGCGGCTCCTAGACTGCGCCATCACTTAGGCAGCCTGGGCGGCACTTTTTCCACCCGGCGGCGCAGGGCCCAGACGGGCCACGGGGTTTGGAACATGGCATTTCTGCGGCTGGACAACGTCTCCAAGAACTACGGCGATCTGCGTGTCGTCTCGGACTTCTGCCTGTCGGTCGATAAGGGCGAGTTCGTCTCGCTGCTGGGCCCCTCCGGCTGCGGCAAGACCACCACGCTGCAGATGATTGCCGGCTTTGCCGATGTCACCTGCGGCACCATCACGCTGGACGGCCGCGACATCACGCACGCCAAGCCCAACACGCGCGGCCTGGGCATCGTGTTCCAGAGCTATGCGCTGTTCCCGCACCTGACCGTGGCCGACAACGTCGCGTTCGGCCTGAAGATGCGCAAGGTGGAACGCGCCGAACGGCAGGACCGTGTGCGCGAGGCGTTGGCCCTGGTCAAGCTGGACAAGCATGCCGACCGCTTCCCGCGCGAACTGTCGGGCGGCCAGCGGCAACGCGTGGCGCTGGCCCGGGCGCTGGTGATCCGGCCGCCGGTGCTGCTGCTGGACGAACCGCTGTCCAACCTGGACGCCAAACTGCGCGAGGACATGCAGTTCGAGCTGCGCAGCATCCAGCGCAAGATCGGCACCACCACCGTCATGGTCACGCACGACCAGGCCGAGGCCCTGTCCATCAGCGATCGCGTCGTCGTCATGCAGGACGGCCGGGCCACGCAGGTGGACGCCCCCTACCGCATGTATGAACATCCGCAGACCGAGTTCATCTCGCGCTTTGTCGGCAAAACCAATCTGCTGCCCGGCCGCGTGACGCGCTGCGGCGCGCAGGCCGAAGTGCAGACCGGCGCACTGAGCCTTGTCGTCGACGGCGAAGGCCTGCGACACGGCGACAGCGTGCAGTTGTCGTTGCGGCCGGAAAAGCTGGTGCCCGTGCCGTCTGGCCAGGGCAAGCTCGCCTGTGTCGTCAACACGCGTTACTTCCTGGGCAGCCAGTGGATGTACGACCTGGATTCGCCCGTGGGAGCGCTGACCATCCTGACGCCCAACGACGGCCGCCGCCCGCATGACGACGGCGAACAGATCGGGCTGGACTGGGCGGACGGCGTGCTGCGCGTGCTGCGCGCGCCTGCTGCCGCGGCGGCGGACTGACATGGCGACGCTGACGCAACGCGGCGCCGCCGCCAACCCGCCCAAGCCGCGCAATGACGGGATGTTGGCCATCCTGGGATCGATTCCGCTGGCCCTCGTGTTTCTGACGCTGGTGCTCACGCCGCTGGCGTTGACCTTTGCCCTGTCCTTCCGGCCGTTCGATTACGCCACCGGCATCCAGCCGGGCCACACGTTCGAACACTACCTGGCCGTGGTGACGGACGGCTACTTCATCGAGATCTTCTGGCGCACCTTCTGGATCGCCGGCGTCACGACGCTGATCTGCGTGCTGATCGGCGCGCCCGAGGCCTACATTCTGTCGCGCATGCGCAAGCCCTGGCGCTCGATCTTCCTGTTGGTGGTGCTGTCGCCGCTGCTGATCTCGCTGGTGGTGCGCGCGTTCGGCTGGAGCATGCTGCTGGGCCCAAGCGGGCCGCTGGGCAAGGCGGCCGCCGCGCTGGGCCTGGGATCGCTGCTGTACACGCCCACCGCCGTCATTATCGGCCTCGTGCACGTCATGCTGCCGTTCATGGTGATTCCGGTGTGGACGTCGCTGCAGAAGCTGGACCCTACCGTCGAGCACGCCGCGCTGTCGCTGAACGCCTCGCGCTTTCAGACGCTCACGCGCATCGTGCTGCCGCAGGCCATGCCGGGCATCCTGTCCGGCAGTCTTATCGTGTTCGGCCTGTCGGCCAGCTCGTTTGCCATTCCCGCACTGCTGGGCGGGCGGCGCCTGAAGATGGTGGCCACCGTCGTGTACGACGAGTTCCTGACCGAGCTGAACTGGCCGCTGGGCGCGGCGATCGCGATTGTGCTGCTGATCGTCAACGTGATCGTCATGATGGCGTACAACCGCGTCGTCGAACGCTCTTACCGCCGCAGCCTGGGCTGAGCCGCGCAAGGAATCGAACATGCAGAAGAACGGTCCTTTCGCGCTGGCGTTCAACTTTCTGGTGGTGGCGTTCGTACTGGCGCCGCTGGTCATCGTGTGCCTGGTGGCGTTCACGCCGGACTCGACGCTGACCGTGCCGACGACCAGTTTCTCGCTGCGCTGGTTTTACGCGGTCTTCGATCATCCCAACTTCATGCAGGCGTTCAAGAACAGCCTGTGGCTGGCGTTCCTGTCGGCCAGCATCGCCGTGTGCCTGGCGGTGCCCGCCGCCATCGCCATCACGCGCTACCGCTTTCCGGGGCGCGACGTGCTCAACGGCCTGTTCCTGTCGCCGCTGATGATTCCCCATCTGGTGCTGGGCGTGGCGCTCTTGCGCTTCTTTGCGCTGATGGGGATGGCCGGCAGCTTTCCGTGGCTGGTGGCCAGCCATGTCGTCGTCATCACGCCGTACGTGATGCGCCTGGTGATCGGCGCGCTGGTGGGCTTTGACCGGTCCATCGAGCACGCGGCGCTGTCGCTGGGCGCCAGCCGCGCGACGGTGTTCTTTACGGTCACCTTGCCGCTCATCATTCCCGGCGTGTCCGGCGGCTGGCTGCTGGCGTTCATCAACAGCTTCGACGAACTGACGATGTCGGTGTTCATCACCGCGCCCTCGACCATCACGCTGCCGGTGCGCATGTACATGTACGCCACGGAATCCATCGACCCGATGATGGCCGCCGTGTCCGCGCTGGTGATCGCGCTGACGGCCGTGACGATGCTGCTGCTGGACCGCGTGTATGGCCTGGACCGCGTGCTGGTGGGCCAGAAATGAATTCGCTGCCGACAGCCGCAAAGGAGCCACGCGCGCCATGGCAATCCTGAAACGCCTGGCCGAAACCGGCCGGCCCGCGTTGACCTTCACCTTCGACGGACAGACGTGCACGGCACTGGCCGGCGACACCGTCCTGACCGCCGTGCTGACGCAGGGAGAGCGCCTGCGCACCTCGGAATTCGGGGGCGGCCCGCGCGCGGGCTTCTGCATGATGGGCGCGTGCCAGGACTGCTGGATCCAGCTTGAAAACGGCGAGCGCGTGCGCGCCTGTTCCACGTACATCGAGCCCGGCATGCGGCTGCAGAGTGCCGCGCTGGCGCCCGCTGCCGCGCC
>NZ_DIEJ01000217.1:0-3115 GCF_002418565.1 Achromobacter sp. UBA5777
AGGCCCGGACCGACGGCGCCGGCCTGACGGCCGACGGGCTGGGCATGCTGGTCGGCCAGGCCGCCGAAAGTTTCTACATCTGGCACGGCGTACGCCCCGACGCCGCGCCCGTCCTGGCAGCGCTGCGCGAGGCGCTGGCCGCCGGAAGCTGAACGGCATGGCGACGCGCACGGGCCGCAGCGGCGGCCGCAATTGGTTCCGGATCACCACCGGCCTGGTGATGGCGCTGGTGTGCGCGATCCTGCTGTACCAATTCTGGCTGTTCGCCCAGGTGGTCTGGTACAACTACCGCGACCCGGGCAGCAGCGCGATGATGCGCGAAGAGCTGTCGCGCCTGCGCAAGGAAGACCCGGCGATCGAACTGAAATACGAATGGGTGCCGTATGACAAGATCAACCGGTCGCTCAAGCGCGCGGTGATCGCTTCCGAGGATTCCAATTTCACGGGTCACGATGGGGTCGAATGGGACGCCATCCGCAAGGCCTGGGAATACAACCAGAAACAGGAAGAGGCCGGACGCTCCAAGATGCGCGGCGGCTCCACCATCACCCAGCAGCTAGCCAAGAATCTATTCCTGTCAGGTTCTCGCAGCTACCTGCGAAAGGGCCAGGAACTGGTCCTGGCTTACATGATCGAACACGTCATGAGCAAGGAACGGATCCTGGAGCTCTACCTGAACGTGGCCGAGTGGGGCGTGGGCGTGTTCGGCGCCCAGGCCGCCGCCAAGCATTATTTCAATACCACCGCCGCCAACCTGGGCAACAGCCAGTCGGCCCGGCTGGCGGCCATGCTGCCCAACCCGCGCTTCTATGACAGCCACCGCAAGTCCAACTATCTGAATTCCCGGGTCGGCGTGCTGACGCGCCGGATGCAGATGGTCGACATCCCCTGAAAGGGGAACCGGACAAATCGGTCCTGCCGGCCGTCTTCTGGCTGCGGGATTTGTTAAGCTTTCACGTTTACGCGCTCCACTCCTTTTTCCTTCATGCGTACTGCACGTCGCTACCTGGCCCGAGAGGTCTATCGCTCTTGCGCAGTGGTCCTTCTGGCCCTGCTCGGCCTTTTCACGTTCTTCGCACTGGTGGACGACTTGGACAACGTGGGCGACAAGTTCTCCATGATGGCCCTGCTGTACATGCAGGCGCTGGCTATCCCCACCCGTCTCTATGACCTGCTGCCCATCGGGCTCCTGATCGGGGCCATCCTGGCGCTGGCGGGCCTGGCCCAGCGCAACGAACTCGTCATCCTGCGGGTCTCCGGCGTCAGCGGCATGAAGCTGCTGCGCATGCTCTGGATCGTCACGATCCCGCTGATGATCGGCGCGGGCCTGCTGTCCGAATACGTGACGCCCTGGGCCGAGGTCAAGACCGGCGAAGCCAACCTGATGTTCCGCGGCAAGGCTGGCGGCGACCGCCTCAAAAGCGGCTACTGGTTCAAGGAACCCACCGCCAATGGCGGCACCCGCATCATCAACATCGCCGAACTGAAGGGCGACGGCCAGGTGGCCGGCGTGACCCTCTACGAATTCAAGAAAGACCTGACGCTGTCGGCACTGTCCACCGCCCCCACCGGCTCGTTCACGCGCGGCGACCTGGTGCTCAAGGATGTCTCCGAAACCCGCCTGGACGCCGAAGCCGCCGAGGCGCTCGCCAACGCCCGCCCGCCCAAGAACCCGCCGGCCACCGTCATCAAGCTGCCCGAACGCTCCATCGACACCACCCTCAGTGCCGAACGCCTGCTGGCGCGCGTGCTGACGCCAGAACGCATGTCGATCGTCACGCTGCTCGACTACGTGGAATACCTGCGGGACAACCAGCTTCAATACGACCGCCAGGTCGTCGCCCTGTGGCGCAAACTGGCCTACCCCTTCACCCTGCTGGTAATGATCACCATCGCCGCCCCCATCGGCCTCATGCAAACCCGCCGCGGCGGCGTCGGCGCCAAGGTCTTCGTGGGCATCCTGCTGGGCGTGGGCTTCTTCATGCTGAACCAGCTTGCGCTGAACGTCGGCATGCTCGGCAAGTGGCCGCCCTGGCTGACAGCCCTGGGCCCGAACCTGGGCGCCATGGCGCTGGCGCTGGGCGCCATGAGCTACATGGAATACCGCCACACCATCACCCGTCTCGTCCAACAACGTTGGCCCTGGAGCAAGAGTCCCGCATGAACGGCAGTATCTGGATGATCGGCGACGTGCAGGGCTGCTGCTCGCCGCTGGATCGCTTGCTGTCCCACCCCGACCTGGTTGGCGACCCCAAGTCGCGCTTCTGGTTCGCTGGCGACCTGGTCAACCGCGGCCCGCAGTCGCTCGAAACCCTGCGCCGCATCATCGACCTCGGTGATCGCGCCACGGTCGTCCTGGGCAACCACGACCTGCACCTGCTGGCCGCGGCCGCGGGCGTGCGCAAACCGTCCAAATCAGACACGCTGGAATCCATCCTGCGGGCGCCGGACGCCACTGACCTGCTCAACTGGCTGCGTTTCCGGCCGCTGGCGCATTTCGAGCAGAACCATCTGCTGGTCCATGCCGGCACGCTGGCCAAGTGGGACGTGGCCAAGACATTGGCCCTGGCCGGTGAGGTCCAGGACGCGCTGCGCGGCCCGAACTGGCAGAAGGCGCTTCAAAAGATGTACGGCAACGAGCCGGCCACCTGGAAGGAAGACCACAAGGGCGGCAAGCGGATGCGGGTGATCATCAACGCGCTGACGCGGATCCGCTTGTGCACGCCGAACGGGCACATGGAGTTTGCAACGAAGGTGACGCCGGGGGCTTGGCCGCCGGGGCTAGTGCCTTGGTTCGATGTACCGAATCGGGCGACGCGTAATGTCACGACGGTGTTCGGACATTGGTCGACGCTGGGGTTGTTGCAGCGGCCGGACGTGATCTGCCTGGATACCGGGTGCGTGTGGGGTGGGTCGTTGACTGCGTTGCGGTTGCAGGATCGGAAGCTCGTGCAGGTTAAGTGTTCGCAGTTTCAGGATCCTTTGGCGGAGTGAAGCGTCGGGGTTCGGTTTTGGCGGCTTCGTCGGGCGTTTTCTTTAGGTCTTCGTAGGTCGCTTTCTTTCGTTCTTCGTAGGTCGCCCGACGCCGCGGTCCCCGTGGGCACGATCGCCCACG
>NZ_DIEJ01000215.1:0-36794 GCF_002418565.1 Achromobacter sp. UBA5777
CCGCGCACCCAGGCCACCGCCACGCCGGGCGTCTAAAGAACCCACCCCGCCCAAACGCCAGCCCCCCCGAACGACCAGCTTCTCCGAGTCAGCCAAAAAAAAGACCGAGCCAACTCCGACCCACCCGAGCCATTCCCGACCCGAATTTTTCCGCTTTGTTTTTAAAGACTTAACAAAGCACCGAGCCACAACTGACCCGAATCCTCGCAGAAAAAGCCACTTTCGGGTTTTTCGAGCAATCCGTAATCAGCGACCAGCACCGAAACCATCAATTAAGCCTTTGATAGAAAAGAGGAAACCAGCATTCAACCAACCCCTGGCACGGACTTTGCAATTAACCGGATGTCATCCCCGATGACACACCGGCCAATAAGGCCATCACGCAAAAGAAACCAAACCAGGAAGCAACAAATGCCGACTCCCGCCTATATCAGCATCCAGGGCAAGACCCAGGGCAACATCACGCAAGGCGCCTTCACCGCCGACTCCGTCGGCAACGTCTACCAGGAAGGTCATGAAGACCAGATCCTGGTCCAGGAAATCGAACACCTGATCGCCACCCCCACCGACCCCCAAAGCGGCCAGCCTTCCGGCCAGCGCGTCCACAAGCCCTTCGTCTTCACCGCGCCCCTCAACAAGGCCACCCCCCTCATGTACCAGGCCCTCGCCTCCGGCGAAATGCTGCCCGAAGTCGAAGTGAAGTGGTACCGCACCTCCACCGAAGGCAAGCAAGAGCACTTCTTCACCACCAAGCTTGAAGACGCCACCATCGTCAACATCAACACCGTGCTCCCGCACGCCCAGGACCCCACCAAGGCCGAGTACACCCAGCTCGTCAAGGTCGCCATGGCCTACCGCAAGATCACCTGGACCCACGCCATCGCCGGCACCGAAGCCTCCGACGACTGGCGCAAGCCGCAAGAAGCCTGATCCCAGGTTTCTTGAATAAAAGGGCCGGCGCATCACGCGCCGGCCCTTGTCCGTTCTGATCCGACCTTGATCGACACGGGGCTAATCAACAGCCCCAAACGTCAGGAAGCCAATCATGAAACCCATCGTTCTTGTAGGTCATCGCCATAGCTGCCCCACACACGGCACCGGCACCGTCGTCACCGGTGCAAGCGAAGCCATCGTCAACGGCCGGCCCGTCGCCCGCATCGGCGACCGCATCAGTTGCGGCGCCATCATTCAGACCGGCTCGCCCGGCACCCTCATCGAAGGACAACCCGTTGCGCGCCAAGGCGACAAAACCAGCCATGGCGGCACGCTGATCGAAGGCGAGGCCGGCTGGCTGGTCGAATGATCCACGCAGGCGTGGGNNGCGCTGCCACGCCTCCTTCACCGGACCACGCTCACCGGCCATCCAACCTGCCGGGCCACCCGCGCAGGCACGTCACCCGCAGACGCAGCCTGCTTCCCGCCAGCCTTGCCCCCCGCACGCTGCCCTCCTGCATCGTTACCCCGCACGCCATCCTCTAGAAGCGTCTTCGGCAAGGCAAACCCCTTGAACAACGGCTGCGTAAACGGATTGTTCGCCTTCTCCGTACTGATGCGATAGCGCATACCGCCGTCCGGCGCAGCAAAGCTGATATCAACGCTCGTGCTCGTCGCCCCGTTCAGGCGGGCCTGACTGAGCAGCCGGTACAGCGCCCATGGACCCCGATAAGCCAAACCGCTGCTGCTGCCCCCCGCATGCACCAACGTCATGCGGCTTTCATTGCTGGAGGCCAGCGTATTCGGCCAGATCAGCGCCGTGCTGGTCGTCGGGCCGTGGTTGTAAGTCACCAACTGCCCTTCCACGCTAAGCGAGCTGCTGCGTTTGCTCGGCGCCATTCCCAACGGCTCCACATGGAACTGCACGCCCAACGTGCCGCGGCTATTGAAAAACGCGTCCCGGATCTTCTCGGCCGCTTCAAGCTGCGTCAGCACGTCATTGCGCACAAGATAGCCGCCCAGCCGCTCCGAGTACAACGCCTCAAGGTTGTCCTCGATGAACAGATTCAGATACTTCCCGCGGAACTGCTGCAAACGCCCCTGCGGGCCAAAAAACGCCGTGAAATCGTCCAACGCCACTTCCTCACGGCTGGCGGGATTGAACGGATAACGATTCGCCAACCGCTCGCGATAAAAGCGATACACGTCGATGTCCCAACGACGCTCGAGCTCGCGCAATGCCTCCACCAGAATCACCCGCGACGACTCGTCGGCCAATTTGCCCACCTGACGGTTCAGCGGTTCGGGCAGACCCGCGGCAATACGCTGCAGATTGCTGATCGGGTCCGGTCCTTTCAACCCGAAGCGTTCCAGCACCACGTCAAGCGCCGTCTTGCCGCGATCCGGGCTGTCGTGCACCGTGCGCACCTTGTCTTGCACGCTCCCGATCGCCACCAAAGTTTCGTCCAGGTACGACGCCCGATCGCCCTTCGCCTGCAGCAGTTGGCTCATCGGCGCAAACGCCCGCGCAATCCCGAATATCGCGCCGGTTTCGTCCTTGCCGGCAGCCACCTTCTCCGCCACGCCTGAAGCCTGCCCGATCCCTGCTCCCTTCCCGTCGAGCGCACCGGTGAGGGCCGGAGTGTTGGCGCCAAGCTCACTGTTGTCGCGCACGGTTTCCACCAGCCGGCGCAACGGCGCCGCAGGGCTCGTGACGGTGCCCAGCACATTGACCGCCTCGGCAAGATCATGAAAATCCCGAACCTCAAGCTGGTTGAGGTTGCGCTGCCAGGTGTCGACGTAATCACGGCCGTAGATGGCCTGGATGCGCTCGGCCAACGCGCGCTTGTCGGCCTCCGAATAATCGATATTGCGCCGCTCGCCCAACGCCCACTGATCGATCATCGCCAGCTCGGTCAGATCCTGGCTGTGCGGCGCGAAGTAATTGTGGAACCCCTTGGCCGTCAACAGCGCGTCGATACGGCCATCCGAAGCGGGCTGCCCCGTTTCCGCCTTGGCCGCAGCCGCCGGTTGATAGACCACGTCAAAGGCCGGGCCGATTTCATTGCGCAGATCCAGCGGCGTCCTGAAAAATTCGCCCGCCTGACGGCGCATCGTCATGTACACGCGCTGCGGCAATGGAATCTGCCGCAGGTCGCGCTGCACCACGGACACGCGCTGCTGAAACTGCGGCAACAGCGTGTCGGCATACTTCATCGCGTAGTCCAGATGCCGCATCAACGCACGCTGCACCTTGTCCTCGCCGGGGAAAGCCTGCGCCCACTGCCGCCCCATCCAACGCTCAACCACCGGCGGCCGGCGGTTGGGACGATCCTCAATCATGCGGTACACGCGCAACGCTTCAAGCTGCACATCGCTGTCGACCGAGGTGCCGTCAAGGTGCTCCATCACCCCATTGGCCAGCGCAGGCAAAAATCGCTGAGACAGCAGCGTCAAGTAGGCCTGATCGACCTTCGGACCAATCTGCCATCCCTGATACAGACCCATGTCTGCCACGAGGGGCCACGCTTCCCGGTAATCGCCATACACCGCCACCGCGCTGCTGATCTGATCCAGCGGCTGAAGCAGGTTGCGGCCCGTGGTGTCCAGCTTGCCGTCGATGGCGTGGGCGCTATAAGCGCGGCTGCGCTCCAGAACGCTCATGGCCTTGTCCCGGTTCACTGCGTAGTAGTGATACCAGCCGCCGAGGATCACCGCGCTACCCACCGACGCCACCCCGAAGCGCAAGGCCAGCGCGCGCCGCTTCTCGGCACGCACGCGCGGGTTGTCGCCCGCCAGGCCGGATTCGGGATAGATGACGCGCTGAAACAGCTGCTGGGTGAAGTAAACCATCGCGCGGCCGCTGGGATGCGTGGCCGGCACGGGCTCGCGGATATCGTAGTTCTGCGAGGCAGACGCCACGAAGGCGTTGGTCAGCACGCCCTGCTGATAGACCGACGACAGAAAGACGCCACGCGGCAGCGCCGGCGTGAGGTAACGATCGCTGCCCAGCACATCGGTTAGGAACTCCATCAGGAGCGGCCGCATGCCGGTCAGCTGCCGCACCAGGGAATAGAGGGCTTCCCGTTGATTCAATTCGCGGACGTCGGCCATCGCATCGAATATCTGCTCGTTCAGACGCGTCAGGAACTCGTCGTATCGCGCACCCAGTTCATCCCGCCACGCGTCGTAACGCTGCACCGAGTCCAGCGTGAACGTAAACCCAAAGATGTCCTCGCGGGCGGACTTGGACAGCCGCGCGAACAGCGGCTCGAATCCTTCAAGCAGGTCGAATTTGCTCAGCACGACATACAGCGGCGGACGCGTGCCGAGCTGGCGGCTCAGTTCGGCCAGCCGCGCGCGCAGCAACGAGGCCAGCGCCTTGCGGTCGCTGGGTTGCTGATTCAGCAACGTCACTAGGCTGACCATCAACACCACACCATTGAGCGGACGGCGGCTGCGATTACGCCCCAACCAGCTCACAAAGCTATCCCACAGACGGGAATGAAGCGCCTCGGGCAGGAGCGTGGGTCCCGCAGCGTCTCCCGGCCTTGGCGCTTCAGTATTCCCGGACGCGGCAGACGCTTCAATTTCCGCCGTCACTCGCGGCTGGCTGATCAGTTCGCCCGGCGGGTCGATCAGCACCGCGTCATCGCCGATCCACCAGTCAATGCGATAGATCCGGTCCGGGTCGTCCTGCAGGCGCTGACTGCCGGCCTTGACCTCACCGGTCAACGAAAACGTCTGGCTAGACCGGTTGACGAAGCTGGTTTTCCCCGCGTTTTCCTGACCCAGCACCAGGTACCAAGGCAGTTGGTAAAGCGCGTTGCGGCCTTTCAGGTTTGCCTGCAGCACGCTAAGGCTCTTGTCCAGATCACGCTCCTGCGCCTGTACGTAGCGCAAGCAGGGATCGTCTTGCTGTTTCTGCGTCTGCGCCCGCTCGGCTTCCAGCGTCAGATTCCGTTTGCGCAGCCTGATGGCCCAGACCAGCAAGGGCAGCGCAATCAGCACGAGCGTGGCAAGCACGCGCGCGGTCAGACTTGCCAGCGGTTGGTATTCATCCCAAGTCCACATCGGCCCCAACCACCAGATGGCGGCCAAGGCGAGCGCCAGCATCAGCAGCAACGCCACTGGCATGCCCTGCTTTGTCCATTTCAGTAGGGGCTGGCCATAGCGTTTCACTTTCGACCAAATCTTAAACATGGGATTGCTCCTGTTTCTTGCATTCGATTGCGGCGTTGACTTGGCGCTCCAAAAGGCCAAACAGACCAGGCTCCCATTGCGCCGCGGATGCGTCTTGCATGATCTGATGGGCGCGGGTGTACAAGCCATCGGCCAGCCACGCCAAACCACGCGCGCCGAGCAGTTCGGCGGCGATCGTGATGACATGGCAACCATGGCGCGGATCCGTTGACGTCTTCTGGATGGCTTCCAGCCGCTTGAGCATCGACTCCACCCCGGTGGCTTCCAACACCTCGCGCAGCTCCTCGCGCAACGCCGGGTACTCATGGCCGGCGCCCAGCTTCGCGGTGTCCGCATCCGCCCCACTGATCCACGACTGCGTTTCGCCATCGACAAAAGCGCGGCCATCGGCAAATTGCAGCTTCACCAAGGCGGGCAGCTTGGCCACAAAGCGCTCGGTGGACTGGCGAATTGCCTCGGCGACGTTCTGCATTTCCAGACGGCGGGCGATACCGGCAGCCAGAAAGCTCCCGCGCAGCCAGTACGGAGACGAAGTAATGCTTTTTTCGACGCGCTGCAGAAGCGCCGGATCGACCGCATTCGCTTTCAGCGCATCCCAATAGGCCTCGGCCGTTTCGGCGGGAACGGCCATCAGCTCCGTCCGCATCGTGTCCTTGCGGGTCGATGGCGCAATGCTCAGGTGCGCCCACAAGGCGAAGCGGCGGAGCAGGTAGCCGGTCGGGTCATAGGCGTCTTGCTGGTTGATGAGGTCGGCCACGGCCAATAGCGAACGGCGCGCTTCGCGTTCGTTGCCCTGCGCCATGGCCATGGGCGTAAAGAAAGCCTCGGTGATCCCGGTGGGTTGCGCCGACAGCGCCATTTGCGCATCGGCGAGCTCGGGCGCGCGTGTCGCCTCCGCCTTCAGCCGTAGCTGCGCCTCCAGGCGAGTCAGCGTTGGCACGTCCAGCTTGGATTCGCTTGCACATCCCTGCAGCTTGTCCAAGGCCCGTTGGCCAGATTTGTAAAACTCGTCGGCGTATCCCTTGCCGTCCAGTTTGGCCAGCGCCTCTCCCAGGCGCTCCAACTGCTGGGACATCAGGCGACGCTTGGCCGTCAACCCGGCCGCGCCCGGCTTCGGATGGCTGGTGCTCCAGTACCGGCTGGTCATGCCGGCCAACAGGCCCGCCGCCTCGGCCCAGCCGCGCCAGCCCCCCGATCGCATACGAGCGGTGGCCAACTGCGCGGCAATCCGCAGGTGCTTGCACTGCGACTGCAGATACAGTCGCGATGCCGAATCCACATAGCTCCAGTCGATGGTCGCCTCTTGCAGCCCGCCAAGCTTCATCATTTCGCTTTCGACACCCTGGTAGGCGTTGTCTTCCTCGTCGAACTCGCCGGCCGGCTGATGCGGCGAGATGGGTGACAGGATGGCGTCGAGGTCCAGCGTGGGAAACGTGCTCACCAATGACAGGCCTCGCGTTGTTGCGCCATCAGCTCGTGAAGCGCCGCGGTGTCGAACGACCGTCCGTGAAACGCGGCATGATCGCTTTCAAGCTGCATCTGCTGGGACGCGCGTGTCAGAGGACGAAGCTGTTCAATCGCCACCAGGCCGCGGCCCGCATCCGTGACCGTGCCGTCCTCGACGACCTGCCAGGGCCGGCGGTCGGCAATCGGCCGCCCGTCCAACAGCACGCGGATGCTCACGCGGCTGACGTCCAGCGGCTCGGCGGTGATGAGCTGCAAGCGAGAAATGTTCTGCAGGCAACTGATTGCCAGCAGCGGCCGCGGCTCGCTTCCCGCCAGGGCCGGCGCCGAGATGACGACCTTGTCCTGGCCCGGTATGGCATCGCCGACGCGCAGCAGCAGCACACCGGCGTGATCGGGCTTGCGGCGGGATTCGTTGCGTTGCACCAGCCCGACGATGTCAGGCACCCGAACCATGGCGGAAGGCGCGGCGGTCGATACCGCGGCGGTCGATACCGCGGCGGTCGATACCACGGCGGCCGATGCCGCGGAGGCCGGTGCCGCGGCCGCCGGTGCTGCAGTGGACGGTGTCGCCATTTGCGCTGCAGGAACGGGCGGTGTGCCCGCTTCGGCGTCAAAACAGGCCAGCCTTTCGATTGCCGACACGATGGTCCTGCAACTGCGGCCCGACGCCACCGCGTCCGTGGCTGCGTCGCCGCCCACGAGCACGGCGGCGGCCAGCAGGAGCGCCCCGAATGGCTTCATATTGCTTCCTCTCCAGTCAGATTCATATCAAGGCACTTGCGCGCCAAGGTGCGTTTGGGAATCCCCAGGCTTTGCGCGGCTACCCGACGGGATCCCGCGGCCTGACGCAAGCGGTCTTCCAGCAGCAAGCGCTCGAACGCGGCTAGCGCGTCGGGCAGACTTTCGGTTCGCCACAGTCGCTGCAGGCGGGCTTCGCCGGAGTCATCGATTACGGGCTTTTGCGCGCCGTCTGTCAGCTCGACCAGCCGGTTGGTCTGGATGCGCTTGCCGGGCGGCGTTCGCTCCGCGGCCGCAAGCACCAGACTGCGCAGCTCGCGGACGTTGCCGGGAAACCGATGACGTTGGAGCTGTGCAATCGCGTTGTCGGAGATGCCCGCGACGCGGCCGGGGAATGCCCGGTTGTGCTCGAGCAGAATGTGCGCCACCAGCGCCGGAACGTCTTCAAGGCGCTCGCGCAGGGGCGCAATGTGCAGCGTCAACTGGCAGACGCGGAAGTACAGGTCCTCTCGGAACTGCCCGTCCCGCACCAGTTCAGGCAAAGGCCGATGGGTGGCGCAGATCAGCCGAAAGTTGGACGGCAGCTCTCGCGTTCCACCCACCGGCCGGTACTTCTTTTCGTTGAGCAGGCGCAACAGCGCGCCCTGCAGGCTCAGGGGCATATCCCCGATTTCGTCCAGAAACAGTGTGCCGCCATCGGCTTCCGCCACCAGCCCCGCCCGCGCCTGCGTGGCCCCGGTGTAGGCGCCACGGGTTGCGCCAAAGAGTTCCGCTTCAATCAGATCCTTCGGGATGGCCGCGCAGTTCACTGGCACGAACTTTCCCTTGCGCGCGGATGCCTGGTGGATCAGCCAGGCGGCATGGTCCTTGCCCGAGCCCGTTTCTCCGGTGACCAGCAACGACAAAGAAGAGTCGGCGAAACGCAGCATGTCTTCGCGCAGCCGCCGCGCAATCTGTCCGGTGCCGACAAAGCCGGTTGACAGCAGACGCCGGCGTCCGCGCGTCTCGGACTGCTGGTGGTGCGTGGTCTGGCGCGTCTGCGTCAGCTCGACCGAACCTAGCCGATCGAGCAGACCATTCAAGACGGCGTCATACAGCCTGCACAGCTCCTGCCAGGTGGGGTCCGCCGTCCAAGACCTGAGCCCGGACGCCGTTCCCGCCAGGAACAACACCGCCACAGCCTTCTGACGCGCATCCAGCAGCGGCACCACCAGCCATGCCTCTGCGGCAGCGAGCCGCTCGCGGAGTTCCTCATAGCCGCCCGCGACGCCGAACATGCTGTCCAGACGTGCGACATGGCGGGCCTGAGCGGTGGTCAGGCAGTAGGCGATGGGATTGTCGAGATCGAGCAGGGAGTACGCCGGCAGCAGGTCCAGCGCGACACCATGACTGGCGATCGGCCGGATGCTGTCGCCGGCCGCCTCGCGCCAGTAGCAGACCCCGTAACGTATCCCCGGCGCCGAACAAACGGCTTTGAGGAACCGGTCGGCCAGGGACGCAAAGCCGCTGGCCTGGACCAATGTCCGGGCGAGCGCAGCGGCGCCTTGAGCACTCAAGGACATTGCGCTTACTCCACCACGGCGTCGAAGGCCGCGCCATTCCAGCTGATTGCGGAACGGCGGAAGCGCTGCCCGCTGGCCATGCACTTCAGCACAGCCAGCGACAACGGCGGCAGCATGTCGCCGTCGATGCTGGCATCCAGCAGCCGTGCGCCATTCTGGTGACGCAGGCAACGCGCGCGTAATTCATCCCGTGCTGATGTCTCGATCGTCAATTGCGCGCTGTAGCGGTCGTTGAACTGCTTTTCGATTCGCTGCAGACGGCTTTCGACGATTTCGGCAAGCGTGGCCTCGTCCAGATAGCAGAAAGGCACGACCTGCATGCGTGCCAATAGTGCGGGCTTGAAGAATCTCGCAAGGTGCTCGCGCAGCGCCTCAGTGTCGAGGTCGGCGAGTGGACCGCCGTCGTGATCGAAGCCCAAATTCGAGGTCAGGAAGAACAGCACGTTCTGGCAGTCGATGCGCCGGCTTTCGCCATCGGCAAGCTCGCCTTTGTCGAAGGCCTGATAGAAGATGTTGAGCACCTCCGGGTGCGCTTTCTCGACTTCATCCAGCAGCACCACCGAATAGGGCCGCTTACGGATGGCCTCGGTCAGTACACCGCCTTCGCCGTAACCGACATAACCCGGCGGGGCCCCCAACAGGCGCGACACGGTGTGCTTCTCTTGATACTCCGACATGTTGATGGTGGTCAGGAACTGCTCGCCGCCAAACAACGCGTCGGCGACGGCCAAGCCAGTTTCTGTTTTCCCCACCCCGCTCGGCCCCACCAGCAGGAACGCGCCCATCGGCGTCCCGGGGCGCCGCAGATCGGCCATGGCGGTCAACAGGCGCCGGTGCACCGTGTCGATGGCGGCGTTCTGCCCCTTGACGCGTTGACGTAGCGTCTCGGGCAGCTTGTCCAGGCGATGGAACTGGTCGCTGTTGATTGTGGCGGCGGGAATTCCGGTCCAGTCCGCAATCACCTGAGCAATCTGCTCGGCGCCCACGTCTGCGTGCAACAGGGCGCCGCTGCGTTGAAGGTCGGCCAATTGCACGACCAGCGCTTCCAGCCGCCGCGACGAGTCTTCCTGGAGCTCGCCCGCGCGAAGGGAAATGATCTCGTCAATCAGCGTCTTCTGCCGCTGCCACTCGGCCTGCAAGTGTTCGATGGAATCCTGAATCTGCTGCCGCGCGACATCCAGCGCGGCCAGCCTGCCGGTATCCGGCTTTCGGCCGACGCGGGCATCCCGCCAGAGCTGGTCGGCCTCGGCATCGACCTGCCGCAGTTCGTTTTCCAGTGAAGCGAGGCGTCGCGGTGATTCGGCCAACGCGGTCGCCACCCGGGCGCAAGCCGTGTCCAGAACGTCGATCGCTTTGTCCGGCAACTGGCGCCCCGAGAGATAACGTGCGGACAACGCCGCGGCAGCCTTCAGCGCATCGTCGGCGATATAGACCTGATGCGCGTCCTCATAAATGCCACGCAGACCGCGCAGGATATGCACGGCCTGCTCCACGCTGGGCGCGTCCAGTTTCACCAGTTGAAAACGTCGCGCGAGCGCGGGATCCTTTTCGAAGTATTTTTTGTATTCGGACCAGGTTGTAGCGGCGATCGTGCGCAGTTCTCCGCGCGCGAGCGCGGGTTTCAGGAGATTCGCCGCATCGCTGCCCCCTGCCGCGTTACCGGCCCCGATCAGCGTGTGCGCTTCGTCGATGAACAGGATGATGGGCTTGGACGCATGCTTGACCTCGTCGATGACCGCCTTCAAGCGCTTTTCGAACTCGCCTTTGACAGAGGCGCCGGCTTGGAGGGCGCCTAGATCCAGCCCCCACAACGTCACGTCGCGCAGCGGCGCAGGAACGCGCTGCTCGACAATGCGCCGTGCCAGGCCCTCGACCACGGCGCTCTTTCCGACGCCAGCTTCACCCACCACGATCGGATTGTTTTTGCGGCGGCGCGAAAGAATGTCGATCATCAGATCGATCTCGGCGTCCCGGCACAAAACCGGATCGATTTTGCCCGCGCGCGCCTGGGCCGTGAAATCTTGGCCGTATTTGCTGAGCGCGCTGTCGGACGCCGCCGTTGCTGATTGCGCTGGCGAGGAGTCTTCCAGGACGGGCGCTTCCGACGAACCGGCCAGCAATTCGCGAAAACGTTTGCGCAGCGTTTCGCGATTAATCGATTCGAACAACCGGATCGCGGGAAACGGCAGCTATCGCCCCGGATTGAGCAACGCGGCCAGCAGCAGCGCGCCAGTCCGTATTTCGGTTTGCTCCAATTCCACCGAGCTTAATAGCCAGGCGTCCTGCATCAATTCGAGCAGCAAGGGAGAAAACGAGGGGTATGCATGCCCCTGCCCTGCGTCGATTTTCGGAAACGTGCTGGCTAACGCCTCGCGCAACGCATCCAGATCAAATTCCGTATTTGCCAGAACGCAGCGCACATCACATTTTGGCTGTTCCAGAAACTTATAGAGCAGGTGGGCAACGGTGACCTCTGCGCCGTGCTGGCGGATGCAGAGACTGCCGGCTTCCTCGAGCGCGTGTCGCGCCACCGGGTGCAATCGGTCAAGCAAGGCAGACAGATCAACGGAAATCATGCCGGATATTCCTCGTGGCCATGGGTTTTCTCACCATTAATGGTTTAAGCGCTACAGAAACCGAGCGCATTAAGAAACCACAGCCAGAGGAGCGCATCAATCGGACTAATTCGAATATCAGTCGGCCTACTTTCTTTTCTTATTGCCGCGCATATTTCCCATATGAGTCCGAACAATCCCAACAGCTTTTCGAACTTTTCATATGTTCGCAGCTTTGACTCGCGGATCAGAATAAGCAGCTTTTTTTTGCTTCATATCTCCATGCGCTAGCGTCGTTTGAAAATCTAAAAGGAGTGACCCATGGCATCGAAAGTTGGTTCAGTTGCACCGAAAGAACGGATCAATATCCGCTACATCCCCGCCACAGGCGACGAGCAAGAGGAAATTGAACTCCCGCTCAAAGTGATGGTGCTCGGAGATTTCAAGGGGCATGCCGACGAAACGCCGCTGGAAGATCGCCCCGCTGTCCAGATCAATAAGGACACCTTCAACGAAGTCATGGCCGAAGCCGGCCTCAGCCTCAAAGTCGACGTCCCGGCCACGCTCGAAGAAGGCAGCGAAAGCGACACGCTCAGCGTCAACCTGCAATTCAAGAACATCAAGGATTTCGGTCCTGACGCGATTGCCCGCCAGGTCCCCGAACTGAAGAGCCTGCTGGAACTGCGCGAAGCGCTCGTGGCGCTGAAGGGCCCCATGGGCAACATCCCGGCGTTCCGCAAGCAGATCCAGACCCTGCTGGGTGACGACAGCGCCCGCGGCAAGCTGGCCCAGGAACTCGATCAACTCCTGGCGGCGCCGCAGGCGTGATGCCCGGCACCGTCTCAACCGCACTCTTCAGGTTTTCAAGGACGCACCGATGACCAAAGCCCAAACCGCCGAGATCCAGGAACACGCCGCCAGCCAGTCCCCAGGCGGATTGCTGGCGCAAATCATGGCCCAGACCCGCATCGAGCCCAACCAGGAGGGCTATGCGGTCGCCGAGCGCGGTGTCGCCGCATTCGTGTCCGAGATGCTCAAGTCCGACTCCCGCGAGCAACCGATCAACAAGCAGCTGGTGGACCAGATGCTTGCCGCGATCGACCGCAAGCTCAGCAAGCAGATGGACGCCATTCTTCATCAGCCGGAATTCCAACAGCTTGAATCCATCTGGCGCGCCTTGTTCGACTTCGTACAGCGCACGGACTTCCGCGAAAACATCCAGGTCGTGTTCGTGCCGGTCACCAAGGACGAACTGCTGGAAGACTTTGAAAGCGCTGCGGACATCACCCGCAGCGGCTTGTACAAGCATGTGTACACCGCGGGCTACGGCCAGTTCGGCGGCCAGCCGATCGGCTGCATGATCGGCAACTACAACTTCGGTCCCTCCGCGCCCGACATCAAGCTGCTGGGCTACCTGGCCTCCGTCGGCGCCATGGCGCATGCGCCCTTCCTTGGCGCGGCCGGACCCGAAATGCTCAATCTGGAATCCTTCGAAGAGCTGCCCAACCTGAAGGAAGTCAAAGACATCTTCGAAGGCCCGCGCTTTGCCAAGTGGCGCAGCCTGCGTGAATCTGAAGACTCGCGCTACCTGGGCCTGACCATGCCTCGCTACCTGCTGCGCCAGCCGTACGATCCGCTGGAAAACCCCGTGCGCAGCTTCGCCTACGAAGAAACCATCGACGGCGATCACCGAAACTACCTGTGGGGCAACACGGCATTCCTGATGGGCAGCCGCGTCACCAACAGCTTCGCCAAGTTCCGCTGGTGCCCGAACATCATCGGTCCGCAGTCCGGCGGTGCGGTGGAAGACCTGCCCATGCACCTGTACGAATCCTTGGGACAGCTGCAGGCCAAGATCCCCACGGAAGTTCTGGTCTCCGACCGCAAGGAGTTCGAACTATCCAGCGAAGGCTTCATTCCGCTGACCATGCGCAAGGACAGCGACAACGCCGCGTTCTTCTCGGCCAATTCGGTGCAAAAACCCAAGGTATTCCAGAAGACGCCGGAAGGCCTGGCCGCGCAGACCAACTACATGCTGGGTACGCAGCTTCCCTATATGTTCATCATCAATCGCCTGGCGCACTACATCAAAGTGCTGCAGCGCGAGCAGATCGGCAGCTGGAAGGAACGGCAGGACCTGGAACGCGAACTCAACAACTGGCTGCGCCAGTATGTCGCCGACCAGGAAAGCCCCACCAGCGACGTCCGGAGCCGCCGTCCGCTGCGCGCCGCCCGGGTCGTCGTGCAAGACGTGGCCGGCAATCCTGGCTGGTATCAGGTGGCGCTGTCGGTTCGCCCGCACTTCAAGTACATGGGCGCCAGCTTCGAACTGTCGCTGGTCGGCCGCCTGGACAAGGACTGACAGGGAGCCGAGCCATGCCCCGGTCCCCAGGGCGCGGAAGTCTGTTCGAACGCCTCGATCCAGACCTTCCTCCGCGGCGCAATCGCACCCGCCAGGAAATGGCGGCCGAGCGTATCCGCGCCATCAAGCGCCAGTTGGAATGGATCCTCAATTCCCGCCAGGGCAGCTCGCAGAGCAGCCCTGGTTTGGGATTGCGCGATCTGAACGACGCGGCCATCGGCGCCGTCGACCTGCGCCAACAGGTCTGTCTGGACATCCACGCCGCGGTGGCCGCCTACGAGCCACGCGCGCGCGTTGTCGAAGTCAGACCGCTTCCCGGGACGGACGCGTCGCTGAACCTCGGCTTTCGGCTGGTCTGCCGGGTGCCGGTGAACAACCTGGAAGAGCAGGTGGAAATCAGCCTGCTCTTTCACCATCAAGGCCGACAGGTCAGGGTGACCTAGCACGTAGCCATGGGAGGCTGACCGGATGCCGTTGAAGGGAAAATTCCGCGAGGAACTGGATTACCTGCGCCGCTTGCGGCGCGTCTTCGCACGCAACAACCCGCAGCTGGCGCCGTTTCTTGGCGAGGAAGCGACCGACCCCGACGTCGAGCGCCTGATGGAAGGCTTTGCGTTCCTGACCGCAAAGCTGCGCCTCAAGATCGAGGACGATTTTCCTGAATTGACGCATTCGCTGCTGCAGATGCTATGGCCCAACTATCTGCGGCCCCTGCCCAGCGCCACCATCATGCAGTTCGAACCCACCGACCATTCCATCACTGGCCGCCAGACCGTGCCGCGCGGCACCGGCATTCAGTCGCGGCCCGTGGACGGCGTGCAATGCCAGTTCCGCACCTGCCAGGACGTGTCGATATTCCCGTTCGACGTGGCGGACGTCAATGACGGCCATTCGCTAGAAAAGTCGATCGTCCGCGTCGACCTCGCCACCCTGAGCCAGAACCCGCCCAACACCTTTGGTTGCGACAAACTGGATTTTTATCTGAGCGGCAGCGATTACACCGCGCAGACGCTCTACCTGTGGCTGGCGAAGTACCTGGGCGAGATCCGCATGGAGTCCGCAGGTACGGAGCGCCAGATACCGGTCAATCAGATCGGCTTTCCCGGATTCCATTCCGACGCCGCCTTGCTGCCGTACCCCAAGAACGCCGTGGATGGCTACCGCATCCTCCAGGAATATTTTCTTTTCCCCAGGCGCTTCTATTTTTTCTCCCTGACGCACCTGCTCGAATTCTGGCCGGACCAGCCCACGACAAACGTGCGCATCGAGTTCCACTTCACGCGGCCCATGCCGGGGGACGTGCGCGTACGCAAGGGCGACATTGCGCTGTACTGCACACCCGCCGTAAACCTGTTCGAACACGATGCCGAACCCATCCGCCTGACCGGCAAAGCTGCCGAGCACCGTCTCATGCCCGGCGGGCAGCGGGCCGATGCGTACGAAATTTTCAGTATCGACAAGGTCGATGGATGGAAGAACGGCGACAGCGCGCAACCCGGGGAATGGCTGCGCACCTACGAGCCCTTCGAATCGCTGCGCCATCAGATCGAACACGAACGCGGGCGCACCACGCTGTATTACCGCACGCGCCTGTCGTCATCCCTGGTCGATTCCGGCGTCGAGCATCGCATCGCCTTCGTGCGCGGAGACGATCACCACTACATCGGGCGGGAAGAGACGGTGTCGCTCGCGCTGACCTGCACCAACCGCGATTACCCGCTGGCGCTGGGCGTGGGCGATATCCGCGAGGGGTTGCGGGACACCCCGGCGTTTGTCCGCTTCAGAAACCTGACCACGCCTACGCCGCCGTATCGTCCGGTCCTGGATGGCGATCTGCACTGGAGCCTGATCTCCAACCTCTCGCCCACTTACCTGTCGCTGCTGTCGGCCGAACCGCTGAAGGCGATCATCGGCAACTACGACTTCTCGGCACATCACGATATTCAGCGCGCCCGCACCACGCAAAAGCGCCTGGACGGCCTGCAGGAAGTAGTCAGCGAGCCCATTGACCGGATGTACAAGGGCCTGCCGATCCGAGGCACGCGCACCCTTTTGAAGCTGGACCAGAACGGCTTCTCCTGCGAGGGTGATCTGTACCTGTTCGGGACCGTGCTCAGCCACTTCCTGTCGCTATACGCCAGCCTGTCGTCGTTCCACGTGCTGGAAGCGATCAACACCACCAATCAGGAGCACTACGCATGGCCCATGCGCAGCGGCACGCAGCCCCTGATCTAAGCGACGCATTGCTGGCCGAGGCCAAAAGGCATGACTTCTTCTGCCTTCTGGAACGCCTGCATGCGCTGCACGAGGACGATCTGGAATCGCCCGACAGCTTCGATGCCGATCACCAGCGCGTTCTGCTCGGCAATCACGCCGGGCTTGGCTTTCCGGCCTCCGACGTTGCCCTGGCCGAACGGCTGGAAAATCACGTTCCGCACCAGTACCGGGTGCAGGCCACGTTCTTCGGCATGCACGGTACGGATTCCCCGCTGCCCAGCTATTACCTGGACCGTCTGGCCTACGAGGCCGGCCAAGGCGTGGGCATCCGCCCGGCGTTCCTGGACTTCTTCAATCATCGTCTGCTGACGCTGCTGCACCAGGCCTGGCGCAAGTACCGGTATTACATCCGCTTCCGGCGCGGCGCGGACGATCAGTTCTCGCGGCGGATCTTCGCGCTGATCGGCCTGAAGCATGACGCGACCCGCGGCGACACGCCAATCGCCTGGAGCCGGCTGCTGAGCTTTGCAGGCGCCGTGGTCCTGCGCAGCCGCTCGCCGACCATGCTGGCCGGGCTGATCGCGCATTGCTTCGATCTGAAGGACGTGCAGATCCGCGATTTCGAACTGCGCCACACGCTCATCGACGACGCCGACCGCATCCGGCTCGGCCGGCGCAACGGCCAGCTCAGCGAAAGTTTCCAGATCGGCGACAGCGTCCGCACCCGGCACTGCAGCTTCGTCATCGTGATATCGGGCCTGAGCCAGGACCGTTTCCGGGAATTCCTGCCGGCAGGCGAAAACTTCGAGCGCCTGCGCCAGCTGGTCGTGTTCCTGCTCCGTGACCCGGTGCCCTGCGACCTCGAACTTGGCCTGCGTCAGGACGAAGTTCCTCCCTTCAATCTTCGGCACGCCGACGGCACCCAATTGGGGTGGACCAGCTTTCTCGAACAGCCGGCCACGACCCTTCCGCCGCCCGTCAGAGTCACTCTGCGCACATGAAACGCACACCCTCCAATCATCGTCTCGCCCTGGTGGTCGATAACCCGCAAGTCCTGCAGAAAGGGAGCCAGCCCCGGTGCATGTTCGACACCGCTGGCGGCACGATCGGCGCCAACGGGGCGGACTGGATCCTGCATGACCGGTCTGGCCGCGTGCAGTCCATTCACTGCGAGGTTCGCTACGAGGACGGCAGTTACTTCGTCATTGACCGCTGCGGCCAGACGCGAGTGAACGACCAGACGGATCCGCTGGGCGCACTTGTCGGCGCCCGGCTGCGCGGGGGAGACATCCTTCATGTCGGTCCCTATCGCCTGACGGTCAACCTGGATGACGAGACCTACAACCTGCCAGACCCTGCCCGGCATCTGGCTGAACATGATGTGACCGAGTTGCTGGGGACGTCGAATGAACCTATCGACGCCCTTCCCCAGCACCGCAACGATGTCCCTACGCCAAACCAGGCCGACGAGCATGGTTGGCGCGAGTTCCACGCCTTGTCGGAGAATCAGTCGCAGGGACGCCTTGACCCCTTGCTGGCGCTTGAAGAGGCGGCTCGCTCGGATTCCGCCTTGTCCAGCGACGCCGCTGTGCTGGATTCCCGGCACTACGGACAAACCCGATTGGCCGCGCAGGCCGACCTGTCCGCCACCCGATTCGAAGCCGTATCCGGCTCCCCTTTGCATGCCTTCGGAGATCGACCCATGTCGGGACACCCCCCTTCTTCTGCAGCCTCTGGCTCATCCGATCAATGGATCCAGAGTCAGTTCAATCAGACTGGCGATGCGGCGGGCCTTGTGGGGCCGCTGGTCGAGGGTCTGGGCGCGCCGGTGGGAGCGTTGGACCCGCACGCCGCGCATGCCTTGCTGTTCGAGGCCGGCACCACCCTCGCCGCGCTCATCCGCGGACTCGCCGCGCTGAACCGCACGCCGGAAGGCCAGGGACTGGCGCTGGCCAAACGCACCCTGCAGCCTATCGAAGACAATCCGCTGCGTCTCGCGCAGACCTACCCGGAAACCGTGCGCGCGCTTTTTTCCCGGGACCGCAGCATGGTTCACCTGTCGCCCACCGCCGCCGTCGAGGAATCGCTGGAGCAGATCGGTGAACAGCATCGTGCGATGCTCAAGGCCGTTGCCGCGGGCCTGAACGCATTGCTGCAGGCATTCGCGCCCGACCAGCTTGAACGCCGCTTCGCCAGGTACCGGTCCGGCCAGCACTCCGAGGCACTGCCCGGAGACTGGGCATGGCAGATGTACCGGCATTACTACGAAGAGCTCAAATCCAGCCGGCAGCAGGGGTTCGACAAACTGTTCTGGGAAGTCTTTGATCAGGCCTACGACCAGGCGCTGCGCAAGGAAGAGCCATGAGGCCAGCAGTTGGACTCTTGTGCATCGGGGCGTTGCTGTCCGGCTGCACCACGGTCGGCAACGTGCTCACGAAGACGGGTCAGGTCCTGATGGATCCCAGCATTCAGGTAGGCCCGCCCGAAGATCAGCCGACGCAAGTAGCGCTGAGTCTGTACGCCGCCAAAGACGTAAATCCCAATCCCGTGGCCGAGCCGGACGTCGATCCGGCCCCGGCTGTGTCGGATGGCCGGTCGTTCTCGGTCAATGTGCAGGGCGAATCCCGCGAAGACCTGGTCCACAGTCTGCAGACATTGCTCGACCACCTGCATCAAGAGGCCTCTACGGCGGCGGCGTCTGAAGACCGGCCGAATACGTTGGTCAGGTCCGGATTCACCAAAACATTCAAGCCGCGCTCCGTCGCGGTCAGTCCCGCGCTTGAACGCCTGTGGGCAGACAGCGTGGCGACGAGCCGAGCCCCCTTCCCTGTGCAATGGCACTTGCGTAAAAGTGAAGACGCGCAGGATTCGGCTGCGGAGATTGGCGTTGGCGCGACCAGCCCCGACCTCGATGTCGCATTGGGCCAGTATCGCGATGGCGTACCCCTAGCGCCCGCAGCGGCGCTTGCGGTCCAGGATCACGTCAACGCCACGCCCATCGCGTTTCGCGTAATTCAGCTCAAGGACGATTCGCTGCTGGAGAACGCCGATCCCGACCTGGTCCGCAACGCCCCAAAGAAGGCGCTAGGAAGCACCTACATCACGGCCGACGACTACATGCTCGCGCCCGGCCAATTCAAGTTCATCAACTATCACGAGCTGGACGAAGACACCCATTACGTCGCCGTCGTCGCAGCCTTCAACGCACCCGACGCGCAACGTTGGTACGACGTCTTCCGGGTGGAACCGCGCAGCCGCAGGTACGCCTTGCTGGTCACCCTGCAAGACACCCGCGTCGCCATCACCGACGAGAACTACCGGCCCGAAAGGACCGCTCCGCGCCCGCGCAATCAAGCGAGAAAACAGCCATGACCAGCCGCAATCCCGTCGTTTGGGGCGAAGGGCAATTCGTCAAACCCCAGCATTTCCAGCAAACAGACCGATACCTTGAGCACTACATCAACGTGCGCATGGGCAGCCGATATTGCTACGGTTTTTCCGAGCTGGAGCTGAATCAGGAGTTCCTGTCGTTCGGCAAGATCTCCATCGTGCGGGCCCGCGGCATCATGCCCGACGGCACCGCCTTCAATATCCCGCACGACCAGCCGCCTCCAGAACCGCTGTCGATTCTGGATGCGACCGCCGCCAACCAGACGGTGTATCTGACCTTGCCGCTGCGATCCGACGGGATATCCGAGGTCCGCTGGCCCGATACGCTGGGCAACGCCCGCTACATCCATCGCACGGAAGACATCCGCGACACCCATAGCCATCAGGGCAATCACACGCCCATCGCCCTGGCCGTGCCCAACCTGCAACTGGCGCTGGAGCGCGACGACCGCAGCGCCTTCACCGGCCTGGCGCTGAGCCGCATACTCGACCGCCGCCCCGATGGCAGCCTGCTGCTGGACAGCGACTTTCACATCACGGGCATGTATCTGCAGGCCATCCCGCCGCTGGCGCATTTCATGGAAGAGATCGCCGCGCTGATGCACGAGCGCGCGAAAAGCATCGCGCACCGCATCGGATCTCCTGGCCAATCCGGCGTCGCGGATATCACCGACTTCAACCTGCTGCAGTCGCTGAACCGCTGGCAGCATCTGTTCCGGCATCTGGCCCGCGACGCGGATGTGCGTCCGGTCGATGCGTATCTGGCGTGCGGTCAAGCCTGCGGCGAACTCACCACCTTCACCGACGAGGGCCGGTTGCCGCAGGACTATCCCGCGTATCAGCACGACTCGCCGCAGACCTCGTTCCGCATGCTGAAGGAAACCCTGCGTCGCGTGCTCAGCACCGTGCTGCAGCCACGCGCCGCTTCGCTACCCCTGGACATGCAGGGACACGGCGTCTACACCGCGCAAATTCACGACCCCAGCCTGCTGCAAAGCGCCGACTTCATCCTGGCGGTCCGTGCGCGCATGCCCCTGGAGCAGATGCGGCAGCAGTTCGTGCGCCAGGCCAAGGTGGCGTCGCATCAACTGCTGCAGGAGCTGATCCGCCTGCAGTTGCCCGGCGTGCCGTTGATGACATTGCCCGTCGCGCCGCGCCATCTGCCTTTTCATGCCGGCTTCACCTACTTCCAGCTCGACCGGTCGCATCCGCATTGGCAGCGCCTGATGCCACAAGGGTCAACCGGCTTCGGCTTCCACATCACCGGCGACTTCCCGGAGCTGGAGTTGCAGTTCTGGGCCATTCGGAGTCAATGAGATGAGCCAAACTGTGATGGTCGGCAACGACCGTACCGACAAGCCCTCCAATCGTTCCGCCCTGCCCGACGTGCCCGAGGACTTCATGCGCGCGCCGCGTGAGCCCATCGTTCGTGACCCAGAAAGCGTCCTGTACGACGGCGTCTTTCGCATCAATGCGGACGAGGACCTGCAGTTTCAATTGCGTGGCCATAGCATCAACCCGCTGGTGGACATCGCCCAACCGCTCTTCGGTCTGGTGATTCGCCTACGCCGCATGATGGACCTGCCGCAGGAAGAGGTCAGCCGGCTCTATGAGAACGTCCGGGACCATATCACTGCGCTGTCCGAAGAAGTCCGGCAGCTTGGCTACGACGGGGCGACGCAGCTGTCATTCCGCTATGCCCTGTGCGCCTTCATCGACGAGGCGGTGATGGCCACGCCGTGGGGGGTGGGATCGCGCTGGAAGGGCCGATCCCTGCTCAGCTACCACCACAACGAAACGTGGGGCGGCGAGAAGTTCTTTACGGTGCTGGCGCGCATGCAGATGGACGCGGCCAAATACCGCGATGCGCTCGAGTTCAAGTATCTGTGCCTGTGCCTGGGTTACCAGGGCAAGTATGGCCAACAGCACAACAACAAAGACACGCTCAACGCCATCATCACCAAGCTGCATGAGCAGCTTCGGCAACTGCGAGGAGACGCGCCCGAGCGGCTGGTGGACGCACCCGCAAACATCGCCAGGCTTCGTCGCAAGCTTCACCGCCAGTGGCCGCTGTGGACGCCTTGGGCGGTGGCGGCGGCCGTTATCGCCGGCGCCTATCTGTACTTCTCCCTGAAACTCGGCGCCGCCACGCAGATGGTGCTGGATTCGCTAGAGAGCATCCTCAAGCAGTGACCTGGCTCGCACCGAAACGGAGATAAAGACACCATGCCCACGCAATCTGATCTGCGCTTTACATTCGCCATCGGCGACGAGTCCTTTGAAGTCGTCGAATTCACGCTGCAGGAGGGGTTGTCCGAGACCTTCCTGCTGGAAGTGGACCTGGCCAGCGGCAACCCCGCCATCGACTTTGGCGTGGTGCTGGACCGCGCCGCGTTGCTTACGATCTGGCACGGCTCCACGCCCGTGCGCTACGTGCACGGCGCGGTCTCGTCATTCGTTCAGGGCGACACGGGCTTTCGCCGCACGCGCTATTCCGCCATCGTCGAGCCGCGCCTGGCGCGTCTGAAACTTAGTTCCGACTGGCGCATCTTCCAGTCGCTTAGCGTCCCGCAGATAACCGAGGCGGTGCTCAAGGCGCATGGTCTTACCCGGGATTACGAGCTGCGCGGCACCACCGAACATCTGGCGCGCGAGTACTGCGTGCAAGCGGGCGACGCGGACTACGACTTTGTCGAACGCATCATGCGCGAGGAAGGATTTTTCTATTCCTTCCGTCATGGTGCCGAAGGCCATCAACTTATCCACAGCGACCGGCTTTTCATACACGGCCGCGTGGGCGACGAGCCGGTGCAGTACAACCCCACACCCGGTGGCGACCAGCCGCAGCCGGCTCTGCGGCGATTCTCCTACACCGAGAACGTGCGCACCGCGCGCCAGACCCAGCGCGACTACACCTTTCACCATCCGCGCTACACCCACCAGCACAGCCGCGACGGACGGCATCTGGACCATCAAGGCAGTCGCTACGAACGCTATGACTACCCCGCCCGCGCCAAATTCGACGAAGCCGGCAGACCGTTCGCTGAGAACCGTCTGCGCGGCCATCGCCGCGATTCGCGCGTCGCTTTCGTTGAAGGCGATGACCCGCGGCTCGAGCCGGGCATTTCATTCACCCTCGCGGGTCATCCGCGCGAAGACCTGAACCGCGGCTGGCGCCCGGTGCACATCGTCCACCGTGGCATCCAACATACAAGTCAGGCCGAGGAGAGTGCACAAGCCCAGCTGGGAACGCACTACAGCTACGAGGCGGAGCTGGTCCCGGACGACGCCGAATGGCGCGCGGAACCGCTCCCCAGGCCCCGAATCGACGGTCCGCAGAACGCTGTGGTGGTCGGCCCGCCCAATGAAGAGATCTATACCGACGAATACGGCCGGGTGAAGGTCCAGTTCCCCTGGGACCGGCTCGGCAAGGAGGACGGATACAGCTCCTGCTGGATTCGCGTCTCGCAGAACATCGCCGGCGCCACCTGGGGCCACATGGCCATCCCGCGCATCGGTCAGGAAGTCATCGTCTCTTACTTCGACGGCGACCCCGACCAGCCCGTGATCACCGGCCGCGTCTACAACCGCCTGCAGTTGCCGCCCTACGAACTGCCGCGCCACAAGACGCGAATGACGATCAAGAGCAAGACCCACAAAGGCGAGGGGTACAACGAACTGCGATTTGAAGACGAGAAGGACCAGGAAGAAATCTACGTCCACGCGCAGAAGGATCAGAACATCCACGTCAACAACGACGAGTCGACGTTTGTGGGGCACGACCGCAGCGAGCAGGTCGAGAACGATGAAACCATCACCATCGGCCACGACCGCAAGGAGACGGTGGGCAACGACGAGCAGGTCAACATCGGCCAGGACCGGCGGCACGACATCGGGCGGGATGACTTTTTGACCGTGGGGCGCAATCACACGATCTACACCACCAAGGACCGTACCGAGGAAGTGGGCAATAACCGCCGCGATAAGACCGCGGCGAATCATTGGGTAAGTATCGGCGGGCATCAGGAGCATACGGTCGAGGGACGCTCGGAATTGCAGGTCGGTGAGGCGATCCGGCAGCGTACGAAGGTTTATGAGGTGCAGGCGGCGGAGAGCCTGACGTTGAAAGGGCCGGGGGGAACGATACGGATCGATGGGTCGGGGATCACGCTTGACGGGATCGCCATCGTGATCAAGGGGCCGATGAGCCAGAAGGGGGGTGGCGGTGGTAACCCGTTTTCGATCCAGGGTAGGCCTGTGGCGGGAAAGCCCATCGATCGCCTATGCGGGCGCCGCCCCGACGGTACATGCCCCTTATCCGACTGCCGCTGCCTGGGAGGGCTTGCGCGATGACGCTTCCCAAAGCTCCGCCCTGGATCACGTCACTGGGCAAGGAAATCACAGAGGAAACGCTTCCTCGCGCGCCATTTCGTTATCTGCTGCTGATGACGGTGCCGCTGCAAAACTGGGCCTACCGGCCTGTTCCGCAAGAGGGCGAATATCGCCCTGCGTATGCGCCGGGCGTATTGGACTTAGTCAAGGAGTTCGATCCCCTGCCCTGGCATGCCTGGGTCTGGCAAGGTACGCCACTGGATGAACAATATGACCGAGGCCCGCTGCTGGTTGACGCAACGAACCAACCTTCGCTGATGCGACATGCACTTACGCACTGGGCGCCCGCTGGCGGCGCGATGTTCATCGGTTCGGCAGCCGATCTCAGCGACATGTCGGCACACCTTAGCGGGTTGGTGCAACTAGACCTGTCCTGTGAGGGCGAGGCCACCCTCGACGTCCAACCGCATCACCTGGCCGCCTGGCTCGAAGCGTTGGACGATGATCATCGCGATGCGTGGCTCGGACCGATCAGCACTTTGCTTTGGCGCGCCACTTGGGGCCCCGCTTGCGACTGGCGCCGTCTTGACTGGGACGCCTCCGGATATGTTTGCGGCAAGACGGTGCCGCTGACGCTGCGCCCTCACGAGCTTGCACGCTTTGACGCCAACACCCGGGAACACTTCGTGCAAAGTCGCGTCTACGAAGTGCATTCGATTCCCGATCACAGCGGCCGCAGCCTCGAAGAGATTCGCCGCTGGGTCGAGCAGCTGCTTCAATTGGCCGACCGCCTGAACTTTCACGATGAAGCTGTCGCGACCCAATACATCAGCTTGCTCGCCCATGATCCATGGCTGCTTCAGAGCGATGAGGCGCGCGGAATTCTCAACGACTTGACTGAGTCTCCTCAGGCGCGCCTGCGTCAGTTGGAATCACTGGTACGCGCACGGGGAGCCCCTCGTGGCTAAGACGACTGTCGGCGGCGCCATTTCAGCACCGGCGTGCAGCGCACGCATTCCGATCCTTCCTGTCCGATATGCGATCGTCCCCAACGCGGACGGCGCTTCCCCGTACCGGTATGCCGCGTCCGGCTTCAAGCTGGAAGCAGCCTTCCCGCGCCTGCAATTGTCTTCGTATACCTTGCGCGCAATCCGCCCGGGATACGTCTATGTCTTCATGAAAGGGACCGAGGGCGAAAAGCTTGTCATCCACGAGTACGACGGTGAAGGTCATTATCAGGAACTGACCTACACCGGACTGGAGAACTACGACAGGAAGGACAAGTACAAGGCAGGCGCGCGCATGGGGTGGGTGTGGGCAGACACCTGCCCCACGACTGCCGCAGAGGTGTGGATCGGCTATAGCCCGCACCTCTGGACCAATGACATGACGGCCAGGATTTCCGCAGATCCCGCGTTGCGGCGGCTTCATATGCGTCAGCTGGACATGGCCGAACTGACCTCCGGCGACAAATCGCCTTCCGGCCAGCCACACGTGCTGCCGGCGGATGCGTTGACCCAGTGGGTCGAGGACTTCAAACCACGCCAGGAGCGTTTGCCGCTCGAATGGAGCAGCCATGCCAGCAAGGATGATCTGCCCATCAGCACGTTTCTGGCCCAACGAAACCACTATCGGGTTACGCAACCGCGGGTACCCGCGGTCGTGGTGCTCAATGACGCAGAGGGGCTATGCCAGGACCTCAGCCTGTCCGTCGCCGCGTATCAGCATCAGACACGCGACCTGATGCCATCCGAACAAATCCATCCGGCCACCAGCACGGATAACGCGGAAGACGACGCGAGGGGGTTTCCGGAGGCATTCAGCCGGGACGTGGAGGTCTTGAGCGCCAAGAGCCAGAGCTACCACCACCGAAATCTGACGGCTTTGCTACTTGAAAAGACCTTGCGCACCATGTACCCGGGCGACAAGCACACACCAGAGCAGTTGGCAAAGTCGCGCTATGAGTATCAGCAAAAGCAGGTTGGCCACCACCGGCGCCTCACTCCCTCCGAGATGGCATTCGAGGTGCTTACGAACGAGCACGTTTCGCCCGATGGCAGCCGACTAGGAAAGCGAATCGACAAGGCCAAGTATCGCGAATTCCTGGCCGAGCGCGACGAGGTGGAGAGCCGACTGCAACATCTCCACGCCATCGTGGCCAAGGCCAGCGAAGATCACGATCATTGGCTTGCCACTGCCGAAGCCGCGCATGAGAACGATCCGAACAGCCTGGCGGCTCCCCTGGCCGCTTACGATCGCAACAACCGAATATCAGCAACAGGACTGGAAGTGTCCCTGTCCATGCTGATTCATCCCATGAGCCAATCGTTGCCCGGCACCGAGGACGGCGACCCTCGCTTCATGCGGTTGAATGCGTGGATCGACAAGGATGACAGCCCGATCTACACCGCGTTGGCCCCATTCAACCCCTTCAAGGAAAAAGCCGATGCGGTCGGATCCTTGCTGGGCGCCGCGGATTACATCATTGAGGATCTGGCGGGACGCTTTCCCGCCACGGCTGGCGTCACCGACCTGACAGCACAAACGGTGACCACCGTGGTGCTCAAACGCATGCGCGGAAAGACCCGCTGGGATGCCAGCCGCACCCTGCGGCAGCAGGTACTCGCCGCCGCTGAGGAGGCCAACGCAAGCAAGGCCATGGGCTTGCTGGGCGCTCGCTACCGCATCACCGACGAGGTTGCCCGCGCGGATGCCTTCAGCAGAGAAGCCGACAAGCTCATCGAATCTGGCATGGCGAAGGTCGAAGAGATAAAGAAGGTTCGCGTGCACGGCAGCCGCAAGGTGACCATTGAGGAGACTTTGACGCGGCGTGTGAAGCCGAATGTTGCATCGCTGGTCAACACGACGGGCGGAGGAGCGTTGAACGTAGGCATGCTCTGGTTCAACATCGTGAGCCTTAGGACTGCCTATGCAAACATGCGGAGCGATCCGTCTTTCGAATACGTGGCTGGCTTCGCGTCCGCAATCTTCGGGTTGGCGGGCGCCGCGGCGGCGGTACTGGTCAGCGCTCGGGCCTCTCACAAGGTCATTATGTTGCGAGTCAGTGCGACTGCGCCGGGAGTGGCGTTTGGGAATGGCCACATTCGGTTTATCAGCAGCAATTTGTTTACTCGGCTGGTGGGTTATCCAGCCATCTTTCTCGGATTTTCGTCCGACGTTCTGAAGGCCATCCGCCAAGCGCAACAAGGGGACATGGCAGCCGCCAGCCTCACATTTGCAGGAGGGGTAGCAGCAACCCTCGGTGGAGTCGCGCTCTTGGAAGGAACCCTGGCTATCGCCGGGGCAACAGCTGTCATCCCCTTCGCCGGCTGGGCCGCCGCGGCATTCGCTCTACTTGGCGCAGGCGTCCTTGCGATAGGCCTTGAACTGCATGCCCGCGCGAAGGAGCGCGTCCATCGACCTATTGAATTATGGGCCGCGCGAGGCTCGTTCGGTTCAAGGCAGAACGACGGGGAGAAACGGAAGGGAATCAATCTAGACCAAAACGATCAACTGCCGCCTTATTCCGATGTACGAGAAGAGGTCAAGGCTTGGTACTCCGCCAATTTCGCGCCCGTACTACTTGACGGACACCAAGCAAAATTGCTGGGAATCACCGACGTAGACAGTCGCTGGCACGAAAACACCGCGTGGTCGATACCCAACTGGGGGCAGATTACAACCGATAGCGTGCCGACAAAATCTAGCGTTGCGGAGTTCACCGTATTGCTTCGAGGCTATATCACGGGACAAAGTGACTGGAAGTACAAACTGAGCGCTTCGGACGCTGGCCATGAGAGCGCTGCCAATCCCGCCACAACCACTTTTCATCTCACAACTGACGGTCTGGTAATCAACTTGAAGACTAAAGCAAAGAACCAGTACGGCGTCGAATTAACAATTGAGTACCAGCCCAATCAGGGATTTGATGATAGCGCCGTCGCATCCACAACTTTTCAATTAATGAGCTGATTTATGGCAATTACTTGGTTGTTTTCACAGCACGAGAAATCAATATCAGGTCCTGCGATCAACGACCAACTGGCGAAGATGGATGCAGAGGTCCTTTCGCTGCGCAATCCGTGGGCGGTTGATTCCGTCTTCATGGGAAAGCTGTATGTGGCCGTTAACACACTTGCAACTCTGTTTTTGATATGGATGTACTTCAAAATCCCATCGTCCTCTACAAACTCATCGGAAAGGCAGCTATTTGTCCTGGTTTTTGTATCGGGCGGCGGGGTTCTATTCATTTTTTTTGCCTTGCTGACTTGGTACCGTATTTTCTACATAACCCGATTATCAAATTTCTACTTCAACCGCAGACTCAAAAAAGTTTATTACCAACGCAACAAGACCCTAATCCAGTTCGACTGGACGCAGACTGAGGGTGGCGTATTCGTACGCAATGAATTTGGCGGCGCTGGAATCACCACCAACTTTGCCCTCGCCTTCGGCCCCAAGCCTGCGGCCGGTCAAGAGAAGGACCGTATCGTCCTCTGGGTCGACAGTAACAACAGCAGCGACCCAGACCCTCGATACGTCGCGCAGGTATGGGAGTACATCCGGCAGTTCATGGAAGAAGGCCCCGACAGGTTGCCCGCGCCGGGAGAGCCCAACTGGTGGTACGCCCCACTCCACCGTATCTGCATGACCCCCGCCGAAGCCTGGCGCCACTACGCGCCTTGGCGCACAGGCGAACCGGGCGAGCTGCAAGGCAAGAAAAACTGGCTGCTGCCCATGTGGTTTGTGCTCTTCCCCTACAACATGTTCGCCGCGCTGAGCTGGTACGCGGTGTGCCGCGTCTTCAACGTCCGCGGTGCGCCGCCACCGCCGGAAGCGCTTGGGCGCTAGGCGATGCCGCGCATTGCGCGGCGCCTTTCACGCGACAACACCGATGGCCCGTGATCGCTATCCCCTCCGCGCCAAACACCGCAGCGCCACCCGATACCCCACAAACACATAAAACCCCGACGAATTCATCACCAGCCAGGCGCCCAATCCGCCAAGCACCGCAACCACCGGCCCGACGGCCCTGACGTCGCCCTGCGTCCAGGCGATCCCGCCGAAGCTACCCACAACGATCAACCCGATACAGACCCGCTTCAACAGCACCACGCCCTGCACCCGTCCCGCCATCATCAGCACCATCCCGATCGCTAACGCGAGTGCAGTTCCCGCGCACACCGCCACCAGCGCGAACGCTGCCATTGCCGGTCCCACGAACCGCAGCAGCAGGCTCAACAGTTCGATGCCGACGCCCAGGCCGCCCGCCATCACCAGCACGGACAGCACCAGCGGCGACCACGTTCCGGGCGGCGCCCGGCCCTCTTCCGCTTCCATATCCGCGACGAAGCGATGCATCGATGCAGCCGT
Organism: Achromobacter sp. UBA5777; assembly: GCF_002418565.1. Taxonomy (NCBI): domain Bacteria; kingdom Pseudomonadati; phylum Pseudomonadota; class Betaproteobacteria; order Burkholderiales; family Alcaligenaceae; genus Achromobacter; species Achromobacter sp. UBA5777. The sequence continues at coordinate 29,133 of NZ_DIEJ01000215.1, forward strand.
CCCCGGATTCTTGCCCGCGTTCAGCGCCGCTTCCAGCCGCTGGCACTGTTCGATCAGGGCATTCAGGCCGGAGGCGGGCGCGGGAGTCATAGCCGGGTCACTCCTGGCGCGTGCTCGGCCACCGTATTTCTCAGCGCCGCCATGGCCTCTTCAACCGCGACCGGCCGGAACGCATCCTCGCGCCAATACATCGCCACCGAGCCGAATCCCGACAGTCGTACAGGGATGATGCGCATCGCCCGCATCTGCGAAAACCGCAGCGCGGCACGGTGCGAGGCGACGCCGATCATGTCGCTGTTGTTGATGAGGGTCAGGTTGACCGTCACCGAGTTCGACTCGATATGGTCCGGCGGCGGCGCCTGGCCTGCTGCGGCGAGCGCGGCGTCTACTGCGTTGCGGATGGGCGTGCCCTTGGGCCACAGAATCCAGCGATAGGACAGCAGATCCTGCCAGCTTGGCTGCTCCACGGCGAACAGCGGATGGCGGGGCCGCGCCACGAGGTGGATGGGCTCCAGATAAAGCGCCTCGAAGCGAATCGCCGGATCGTGATGCTCGGGCGCCGAGCGCCCCACGACGATATCCAGATCCCCTTGCGCCAGTTGCGCCAGCAGGCGATCCGTCGTGCCCTCCACCAGCTTGACGCGCGCCTGCGGCATGCGCTCGAGCAGCTTCATCACGGCCAGCGGCACCGTGTCGGACGCGGACGCGCCCGATGCGCCGATCACGACGCGTCCACCGCCGCCCTCGCGCAGCGCCGCCATGTCGGCACTGGCGCGATCCAGTTGCGACTCCACACGCTGCGCATGCGCGATCAGCACGTCGCCATGCGGCGTGGGGCGCAGGCCGCGCGCGTGGCGCTCGAAGAGCGGCAGTCCGATGTCGTCTTCCAGATCCTTCAGCCACTTCGATAGACCCGGCTGCGTCGTATTGAGCATGGCGGCCGAGTGGCTGATGTTGCGGGTCTGGGCCAGGCTGAGCAGCATCTTCAGATTGCGCAGCCGCAGGCGGTGGGTCCAGTCCATGCAGGCCCTCTTGGTGGGAGGTTTGTCTCGTATGTATATGGTTATTGGTATGGATAATAAGATAATTTCATTTCAAACTGCATAGCTCCTGCTCGCATAATCGTCTCCATACCAGGACCAGCTGCGAACCCACGCGGCGGCCGCCCGTAGAAGCCGGCAATAGCCGGACATACAGGAGACAACCATGCACGACGGTCATTCCACCGGCGCGGACAGCGCTGCCTCGGACCGCGCCCTTTACTACGCGCGCATCGCCAAGAAACACATGGCGCCCCTGTGGGAGTCGCTGCACAACCTGGTGCCGCGCCAGCCCGCGCCGCGCTGCGTGCCGGCCCTGTGGAAGTACGACGATGTACGCGACGACGTCCTGGCGTCCGGATCGCTGATCACGGCAGAAGAAGCCGTGCGCCGGGTGTTGATTCTGGAAAACCCTGGTCTGCCGGGCCAGGCCAGCATCACGCAAAGCCTGTACGCAGGACTGCAACTGATCCTGCCGGGTGAGATCGCGCCAAGCCACCGTCACACGCAATCGGCCCTGCGCTTCATCGTGGAAGGGCGCGGCGCCTACACCGCGGTCAACGGCGAGCGCACCACCATGCACCCGGGCGACTTCATCATCACGCCGTCGTGGACCTGGCATGACCACGGCAATGCGGAAACCGTCGAAGGCGGCGAGCCCGTGGTCTGGCTGGATGGCCTGGACATTCCGCTGCTGCGCTTTCTGGATGCGGGCTTTGCAGAGAACTACCCGTCCGCCACCCAGCCCGTCACGCGCCCCGAAGGCGACAGCATGGCCCGCTTTGGCCACAACATGGCGCCCGTACGTCATCAGGTTTCGAGCGGCACTTCACCCATCTTCAACTACCCCTATGAACGCAGCCGTGAAGCGCTGGATGCACTCTACCGGCACGGTGAACTCGACCCGTGGGACGGCGTCAAGCTGCGCTACCTGAATCCAGCCACGGGTGGCTACCCCATGCCCACGATGGCCACGTTCATGCAGTTCCTGCCCGCCGGTTTTCAGGGCAAGACCACGCACACGACCGACTCCACGGTCTACAGCGTGGTCGAGGGCCGCGGCACCGCGCGCATCGGCGACCAGGAATTCCATTTCGGACCGCGCGATGTCTTCGTCGCGCCGTCGTGGATGCCCGTGCAGCTGGCCGCGCTGGAAGACGCCACGCTCTTCAGTTATTCCGACCGCCCTGTGCAGGACGCGCTGGGCCTGTGGCGCGAAGAACGCGTCGCCTGACCGGCGCGCCGGGATCGCCCACCTCGCGCGCCTGCCTCTCCCTCCCGCCTTCAAAGGATGCTCCATGTCGTTTGTGTTTGCTCCCGCCTCCCCCGTCGCCGTGCCTGTCGCCGGCAGCCAGGACAGCTTTCCTGTGCGCCGCGTCTATTGCGTCGGCCGCAACTACGCCGCCCATGCGCGCGAAATGGGCTTCGACCCCGACCGCGAACCGCCGTTCTTCTTCTGCAAGCCCGCCGACGCCGTGGTGCCCGTTGCCGAAGGCAGCACGCTTTCACTGCCCTACCCGCCGGAAACGGCCAATCTGCATTTCGAGATCGAACTCGTCGCGGCTATCGGCAAGGGCGGCGCCAACATTTCCGTCGATGAGGCCCTGCAGCACGTGTATGCCTACGCCGTCGGCCTGGACATGACGCGCCGCGACCTGCAGATGAAAATGCGCGAGGCCGGCCGCCCGTGGGAACTGGGCAAGGCCTTTGACCAGAGCGCGCCCATCGGCCCGCTGCATCCCGCGCAATCGGTCAAGGACATCGAGAAGGCTGGCATCTGGCTGCAGGTCAATGGCGCGGACAAACAGCGCAGCGACATCGGCAAGCTGATCTGGTCCATTGCCGAAACCATCGCGTACCTCTCCAAGTACTTCCGTCTTGAAGCCGGCGACCTCATCTACACCGGCACGCCCGAAGGCGTGGGACCCGTGGTGCGGGGCGACCGGATGGTCGGCGGCGTGGACGGCCTGGGCACGCTCAGCGTGCAGATGGTGTGACGATGCGCACCGACACCGATGTCATCATCGTCGGCGCGGGCGTCGGCGGCCTGGTGCTGGCGCTGAGCCTGCATCAGGCAGGCATTTCCTGCCGCGTGTTCGAAGCCGTGCGCGAGATCAAGCCGCTGGGGGTGGGCATCAATCTGCTGCCGCACGCCACCCGCGAACTGGATGAGTTGGGCCTCTTGCCCGCGTTGGACGCCATTGCCGTGCGCACGCGTGAATCCGTGTTCTACACGCGGCACGGCCAGTTCATCTATGGCGAACCGGCGGGCACGGAAGCCGGCTACGACTGGCCGCAGTACTCCATCCACCGCGGCGACCTGCAAATGGCGTTGCTGGATGCCGTGCGCGAACGTCTTGGCCAGGAAAGCGTCGTGGTGAACGCGCGCTGCACGGGCGTGACGCAGGACGCCGACAGCGTCACGGCCAGCTTTCAAGACAACGACGGCAATGCGCTGCCATCGGTGCGCGGCGGCATTGCTGTCGGCTGCGACGGCATTCACTCGGTATTGCGCAAGCAGCTCTATCCGCAGGAAGGCGCCCCGCGCTACTCCGGCGTGAACATGTGGCGAGGCACGACGCGTTGCAAACCCTTTCTGTCGGGCGCGAGCATGTACGCGCCGGCTGGCTGTCCACCGGCAAGATGGTGATCTACCCGATTCGCGACAACATCGACGCGGAAGGCAACCAGCTGGTGAACTGGGTCGCCGAGATCGAAGCCGACCAACCTGCCGTGCGCGACTGGAACCGCAGCGGCAGGCTCGAGGACTTCTTTCCGGCCTTTGCCGACTGGCACTTCGACTGGCTCGACGTGGCCAGACTGATTCAAGACGCAGACTCGATTCTGGAGTACCCCATGGTCGACCAGGATCCGCTGCCCACGTGGACGCAGGGCCGCATGACGTTGCTGGGCGACGCGGCCCACCCGATGGTGCCGCGCGGCTCGAACGGCGCGGGTCAGGCCGTGGTGGATGCGCGTTATCTGACCGGCCAGCTCAAGCGCCTGGGCCTGACGCCCGATGCCTTGCAGCAGTACGACCGCGTCCGCGTCGAAGCCACGACGCGCGTCGTGCTGACCAACCGCAGCAACCCGCCGGACGCGATCCTGCGTGAAGTCCACGTTCGTTCGGCGGACAAGCCTTATACGCGGATCGAAGATGTCATCAGCCGCGAGGAATTGGAAGGGATTTCCCGGCGCTACAAGCAGGTGGCGGGCTTCGACCCGGTTGCCCTGAAGGAGCGCGCGCCTTACGTGTAGCAGTAGCCGGACCTCAGTGCCCAGGCGAGCGTGCCACCTAGGCGCGCCGCCCTTCAAAGCCGGCGCATGACCGGCGACAAACAAGGAGACAACCATGTTGAAGTTGCTACGTGTTCTGGCTGCCGCGGCGCTGTCCTTTGCGGCCGCGGCGAGCCACGCCGCCTGGCCCGACCGCCCCATTACGCTGGTGGTGCCCTTCACACCCGGCACCGGCATCGACCTGATCGCGCGCCAGCTCGCGGCTAGCCTGCCCCAGACGCTGGGCCAACCCGTCGTCGTCGAGAACCTGGCTGGCGCCAGCGGCAATATCGGCAGCGAAAAGGTCGCGCGCGCCAACCCCGATGGCTACACATTCCTGGTCACGGTCAACACGTTCGTCATGAACAGCAGCCTCTACAAGGGCAAGCTGCGCTTTGATCCGCAACAGGACTTCGCGCCGGTCGGCCTGACCTCGTGGGGCTCGCTGCTGCTGGTCACGCATCCGTCCAATCCCGCCAACACCGTCGCCGACGTGGTGCAGGCGGCCAAGGCCGCGCCTGGCAAACTGAGCTACGGCACCCCCGGCGTGGGCACGCCCCATCACCTGTCGATGGCGCTGTTTCTGGACCGCACCGGCGCCAGCATGCTGCACGTGCCGTACAAAGGCACGGCGGGCGCCGTCACCGACATGCTCGGCGGACGGCTCGACTACATGTTCCTGCCCGTTCACGTGGCGCTGCCGCAGGTGAAGGGCGGCAAACTCAAGGTGATCGCCACCGGCAGCCCGAAGCGCCTGCCGCAGCTGCCGGACGTGCCCACGCTGACGGAAGCCGGACTGCAGGGGGCCGACGTGGACATGTGGTACGGCGTCCTGGCGCCGAAAGGCACGCCGCCCGCCATTGTCGACCGCATGAACCAGTCGATCAACGCCATCTTGAAGACACCCGCGACCTCCACGGCATTCGATGCGCAGGGCATGGTGCCGGCCACGTCAACGCCTGCCGATTTTGGATCCCTCATCGCCCGTGACGCCAAGCGCTGGGACGACGTCGTCGCCCGCACCGGCATCACGGCCGAATGAATGCTTCCGGCACCAACGTTTCTGCCCTGAACGACCCTGAAAGATCCGCCCACGGCCAACCGTCCTCACGAAACGCCCATCCATGCAACTGCACAACTTCTTCAACAGCTCGACCTCCTACCGCGTGCGCATCGCGCTTGCGCTCAAGGGCCTGCCCTACGAGTACCTGCCCGTGAACCTGCGCAAGCAGGAACAGCGCGCGCCGGAGTACGTGGCGCGCAATCCGTCGGCCGGCGTGCCGCTTCTGATCGACGGCGACGTGCAGCTTTCGCAGTCACTCGCCATCATCGACTACCTGGATGCCACGCACCCCGAACCGCGGCTGATTCCGGCCGACACGCTGGCGCGCGCCCGCGTGCTGGAGCTGTCCCACGCCATCTCGTGCGACATCCATCCCGTCAACAACATGCGCATCCTTCGCTATCTGCAGGAGGTGCTGGGCGCGACGGACGCACAGAAGAACGCCTGGTATCACCACTGGATCCGCGAAGGCCTGACGGCAGTGGAAGCGCTGCTGGCGCGTCACGGGCACGGCGCGTACTGCTTTGGTGACGCGCCCACGCTGGCGGACTGCTGCCTGGTGCCGCAGGTGGCCAACGCGCAGCGCATGGGCTGCGACCTGTCCGCCTATCCGCGCATCCTGCGCATCGTCGAACACTGCAATGCGCAACCCGCCTTCCAGCAGGCTGCGCCTGCACAGCAACCGGACTACACCCAGTGAGCAAAGAACCCGACACCCACGGCGCGCCGCTGCGCGAGTACACCGATCCGGCCTATCGCCCGCTTTGCGCCAATCTGGCCGACGTGCGCGCCCACATCGACCGGCTGGACGATGAGATCGTGCGGCTGATCGCCGAACGCGCGATGTACGTGAAGGACGCCGCGCGGTTCAAGCGCGACGCCTTTCAAGTGAGCGCGCCCGCGCGTCAAGCCCAGGTATTTGAAAAGGCCCGGGCGCTCGCCCAGCGCCACAACCAGGGCTTCTCCAACCTGGAGCAGGTGGTGGACGCCACCTATCGCGCGATGGTCGCCGCCTTCATCGCCAATGAACAGACCTACTTCGACACCATGAAGGACGTGGGAGACACGCATGCTTGACGCTTCGACCTTGCAGACTGGCCGCGCGATGGCGCGACGCCTGGCGGCAGTAAGCCTTGCCGTGCTGGCGCCGCTGGCCGCGACCGCGACAGCAACCGCCGCTGACGCCTGGCCGGCGCAGCCGCTCAAGGCGGTCGTGCCATTCGGCCCCGGCTCCAGCCCCGACCAGGTGGCCCGCATCGTCACCGAAAAGGCGGGCGCAATCCTCGGCCAGACCATCGTTGTCGAAAACAAGCCGGGCGCCAGCGGCAACATCGGCACGTTCGCCATCGCCAACGCCAAGCCCGACGGCTACACCTTCGGCGTGTCGATCACCGGCCCGCTGGTGAACAACACGCTGTTGTTCGACAAGCTGCCCTACGCGCCCGCCACGGACCTGGCGCCGCTGACGCTGGCGGTGCATCAGCCCAACGTGCTGGTCGTCCCAGCCTCGGCCGGCATCGGCAACATTGGACAGCTGCTGGACGCGCTGAAGAAGAATCCGGACAAGTACAACTTCCCGTCGCCGGGCGCGGGCACGGTGTCGCATCTGGCGGTCGAACTGCTGCTGCAGCAGATCGGCGCGCGCGCCACGCATGTGCCCTACCCGTCGTCGCCGGCGGCGCTGACGTCGCTGCTGTCGGGCGACACCCAGTTTGCCGCGCTGCCGCCCATCGCGGTGATGCCGATGGTGAAGGATGGCCGGTTGAAGGCGCTGGCGGTGACGTCGTCCAAGCGGTCCGCGCTGCTGCCCGACATTCCGACGCTGGCGGAAGTGGGAGTGCAGGGGATCGAGGGCTCGGCGTGGATCGGCTTTGTGGTGTCGTCCAAGACGCCAGCCGATGTGCAGAAGAAGCTGTCCGACGCGCTGATCCAGGCGATTCACGATCCCGAGGTCGCCAAGCGGCTGCAGGCGCAGTTCATGGATCCAGTGGGCGATACGCCAGCGCAATTCCGCGGCTACATGGATGACGAATTGAAGCGCTGGGAGCCCCTGATCAAGAAGCTGGGGATCAAGGGCCAATGACTGTGCCAATAAGCGGGCCAAGAAGGACGCCGAACGCCGGCTGCAATGAACGCAAGGAGATTCAGATGGTCATCACCGAACCCGCCCGCCAGGTGCCGCTGTATGGCGAGTACGAGGTCGTCGTCCTGGGCGGCGGCCCCGCCGGGGTGCTGGCGGCCGCCAGCGCCGCGCGCAACGGCGCGCGCGTGCTGCTGGTGGAG
>NZ_DIEJ01000220.1:0-31710 GCF_002418565.1 Achromobacter sp. UBA5777
AGCGCGCGCGGCGTGGGGGCTTTAATTCCCCGCTTCGCGCAGGCGGCTTGGCAACAGTTCTCCGTGGCGCGCCAGGAGCGGATACGCCGCCGCGCCCACCAGATGCGAGTTGATGCCCTTCATATCCCGCAGGATGTCCAGATACAGCGCGCCGACTTCCGCCGCGTCCACCTGGCCCGACTTGATCTTCTGCAGGTGCGTGTCGGCGGCCTGGGTTTCGATCGTGCGGAAACGCGCTTTTTCGCCGGCCAGCGAACGCGCCTGGCGCAGGTCGTCGTTCACGAAGAGGGCGGCGGCCGTGCGCTGGTTGGCGATGAGCTGGCCCAGCGTGTCGTCCAGGCTAGCGCGTTGCTCGGGCGAGAACGTCCATCCCTGCTTACGCAACTTGGCGACGTGGCTGAGCAGCCCATGATGAGCGATATCGCCAGCGTGACCGATGTTGCTGGTGAACGCCAGGATGTCGTCGAGCCGCTGGATGTCCTCGCGGGTCATGTTTTCCTGGTCCAGCGTCGCCAGGTACGTCGTGATGGCGTTTTCCAGCTTGTCCAGCGCGCCGTCGAGCTGGCGCGCCTGCACCATGCGGTGGCGGTTGTCACGCTTGAAGCCCGCCCGCGCGTAGAGCAGCAGCGTCTGCAGCATGTCGGCCATCCGCAGGGCTTCGCGCGCGGCGTTGCCCAGCGCGACCGCCGGCACGTCGTGCGCCCATTCGTCCAGGTATTGGGGCCGCGACGGGTCGTTCGGGTCGGCGCGCTTGGGCAGCCAGCGGGTGAGGAGGGCGGCGTACGGGGTCAGGATCGGCAGGAAGACCAGCGCGATGACCACATTGAACAAGGTGTGGAAGTTGGCGACCGCGCGGGCGGGGTCGCGCGCCAGGTCGCTCATCCAGGGCTGCAGGAGCGGCAGCAGCAGCAGGCCGGCCAGCACGCCCAGCACCCGTGTCAGCAAATTGCCCAGCGGCAGGCGGCGGGCGGCGGGGTCGTCGCCGGTCACGCCTTCGATCATCGGGTTGATTGCCGTGCCCAGGTTGGCGCCCAGCACCAGCGCAAATGCCACATGTGGCGCCACCATGTTGTGGCTGGCCAGCGACATCACCAGCACCACCACGGCCACGCTGGAGTGCGCCGCCCAGGTGAATGCCGCGGACAGCAGCACCGCAGCGACGGGCTGGGTCGCCAGCGCGTCCAGGACCATGCCCAGCATGGGCGCGGTCTGGAAGGGGGCAAAGAGTTCGACGAGCTGGTGCAACGACAGCAGCAACAGGCCCAGGCCGATGAAGACACGGCCCAGGTCGCGGGTGCGGCCCGGCGGGTAGCGCCGGAACATCCAGACGCCGGCAAGGATCAGAATCGGCGCCAGCTCGGTCAGGTCGAAGGACAGCAGCTGGACGATCAGCGTGGTGCCGACGTTGGCGCCCAGCATGGCCGCCAGCGCGGGCACCAGCCCGACGACGCCGCCCGCGGCAAAGCCGGTAATCATCAAGCCGGTGGCGGTGCTGCTCTGCAATGCGGCCGTGATGCCCAGGCCGGCAAAGAATGCCCGCAGCCGCGTGCCAAGGGCGCGCCCCAGCGCCGCGCCCAGTGCCGCACCAAACGCGCGTTGGACGCCCGTTTGCACCATGTGCACGCCCCAAAGCAGCAGCGCCACGTAGCCGGCGAAGTCAAGCAGGGTAATGAGTCCAGACATCCAGGCGTTTTTCCGTTCTTTTTATGACAAGTAATAATTCTGTAATGATCGCATGCCCCGGCGGGCTTTGACACCCGGCGCGAAGATACAGGATACGCCCGGCGGGGCTTTGCTGCGTACGCCCGGGGCTACGCGTATCATTGCCTGATCATTTGTGGATGTCTTGGAGTTTGGCGTGGCCGTTTCCGTTTTCGATCTGTTCAAGGTGGGTATCGGCCCGTCAAGTTCCCACACCGTGGGTCCGATGCGGGCGGCGCTGCTGTTCGCCCAGGGCCTGGAGCGGGACGGCCTGATTCCGCGGGTCGCCAGCGTGCGGGCCGAACTGTACGGATCGTTGGGCGCCACCGGCAAGGGCCACGGCACCGACAAGGGCGTGCTGCTGGGGCTGATGGGCGAGGCGCCCGACACCGTCGATCCGGCCGCCATCGCCGGTATGGTCGCGTCCGTGCGCGCCAGCCGCCAACTGCCGTTGTTGGGCAAGTACCCGCTGCCCTTCGTGGAAAAGGAACACCTGATGTTCTATCGCCGCGAAGCCATGGCCGAACACCCCAACGGCATGAAATTCCACGCCTTCGACGCCGACGGCCAGAGCCTGCGCGAGGCGCGCTACCTGTCGGTGGGCGGCGGCTTCGTCGTTACGGCGGGCGCGTCCAACAGCCAGGTCATCGCCGCGCACGACCAGTTGCCGTATCCGTTCCGCATGGGGCGCGAGCTCTTGGCCATGTGCCAGGAAAACGGCATGACCGTCGCGCAGATCATGATGCAGAACGAGCTGACCTGGCGCGAAGCCTCGGAAGTCAACGCCGGTCTGGACCGGATCTGGCAGGTGATGCAGGACTGCGTGGCGCGCGGCTGTGGCATCAACTATCCCGAGGCGGACGGCGAGCTGCCCGGTCCGCTGCGCGTGCGCCGCCGTGCGCCCGAGCTCTATCGCAATCTCACGCAGCGCGCCGAGCGCACGCTGTCCGACCCCCTGTCCGTCATGGACTGGGTGAACCTGTACGCGATGGCCGTCAACGAAGAGAACGCCGCTGGCGGGCGCGTGGTCACCGCGCCCACCAACGGCGCGGCGGGCATCATCCCGGCGGTGCTGCACTATTACGATCGCTTCGTGCCGGGCGCCAACCGCGATGGCGTGCGCGACTTCCTGCTGACCGCGGCCGCGATCGGGCTGCTGTACAAGTACAACGCGTCGCTGTCGGGCGCGGAAGTGGGCTGTCAGGGGGAAGTCGGCGTGGCCTGTTCCATGGCGGCCGGCGGATTGGCGGCGGCGCTGGGCGGGTCGGTGGAGCAGGTGGAAAACGCGGCCGAAATCGGCATGGAGCACAACCTGGGCCTGACCTGCGACCCGGTCGGTGGTCTGGTGCAGATCCCCTGTATCGAGCGCAACGCCATGGCCTCGGTCAAGGCCGTCAACGCCGCCCGCATGGCGCTGCGCGGCGATGGCCAGCACTACGTGTCGCTGGACTCGGTCATCAAGACCATGCGCGAAACCGGCGCCGACATGAAGACCAAGTACAAGGAAACGGCGCGGGGCGGGTTGGCGGTGAATATCGTCGAGTGCTGATCGGGCGCTGTCCACACACGCAAAAAAGCCCGCCGAAGCGGGCTTTTTTTGTGGCCGGTGACCGATCAGATCACGCGAGCATTCTGCAGCGCGGCGATGCGGGCCGGGATCGGCGGGTGCGAGGCGAACATGGCTGCCAGGCCGCCCTTGCCGGTGATGCCGGACGCTTCGAAGGACTTGGGCAGTTCGCCCGGTTCCAGGCCGCCCAGGCGGGCCAGGGCGCGGATCATCGGTTCGCGGGCGCCCATCAGGTGGGCCGAGCCGGCGTCGGCACGGAATTCGCGCTGGCGCGAGAACCAGGCCACGATGATCGAAGCCAGAACGCCGAAGATGATTTCACAGACCAGCACCGTGACGAAGTACCCCGGGCCGATGCCGCGTTCGTTCTTGAACACGACGCGGTCGATGAAGTAGCCGACCACGCGCGCCAGGAAGATGACGAAGGTGTTCACCACGCCCTGGATCAGGGTCAGGGTGACCATGTCGCCGTTGGCGATGTGCGCGACTTCGTGCGCCAGCACGGCTGCGACTTCTTCTTCGGACATGCTTTCCAGGAGGCCCGTCGACACGGCGACCAGCGAGTCGTTCTTGAATGCGCCGGTGGCAAACGCGTTGGGGGCGCCTTCGTAGATGGCGACCTCGGGGCGGCCGATGCCGGCGCGGTCTGCCAGTTGGTGGACCGTGTCGACCAGCCAGGCTTCGCGCTGGTTGCGGGGGGCGTTGGGATCCAGCACCTGCGCGCCGGTGCTCCACTTGGCCATCGGCTTGCTCATAAGGAGCGAGATGATGGCGCCGGTGAAGCCGACCACGACCGAGAAGATCAGGAGCGCGTTGAAGTTGATCCCGTTGGCCGTGATGACACGGTCCACGCCCAGGATGCGCAGCGTGGCCGACAGCACGAGCATGACGGCCAGGTTGGTAATGACGAATAGAACAATGCGTTTCATGTTTTTTTATTCCTCTGCGAGCGGCAAATACCCGGATTTCGACATCGCGGGGCCTCGCCAGTTCCCCGACTCGCCGGCTCCGCTCCGGGTGACGGAGAGTATAGTATCGCTTTCCCTTATTCCATCCCCCCCTTTTCCCTTAGCGTAGACCCGCATGCAGGCACTTTGGATGTTGGTGGCGTCCGCCATGTTCGCCATCATGGGGTCGTTCGTGAAGCTCGGCACCGAACACGGCGCGTCGCTGCCGCAGGTCGTGCTCTTTCGCGGCCTGCCGTCGGTGATCCTGCTGCTGATCTGGGCGCGCGCCGGCCGCCAGTCCATCATTCCCACGAGCTGGAAGCTGCACATCTGGCGCAACCTGTCCGGCGTCACGTCGATGTGGCTGGGCTTTTTCGCCATCTCCCATTTGCCTTTGGCCACGGCCACGAGCCTGAACTACACGGCGCCACTGTTCATCGCCTGTTGGATGCTGGGGTGGGGCGGGGCGCAACGTGATCCGGTGCGGATCCTGGCCGTGGCGCTGGGGTTCATGGGCGTCATTGCCGTGCTGCGGCCCAGCATCAACGAAGACCAGTGGCTTGCCGCCCTGCTCGGCATGGGGGCGGGCGCCATGTCCGCCATCGCGATGATGCAGATCCGCCAGCTGGGCCGCATCGGCGAACCCGAGTGGCGCACCGTTCTGTTCTTCTCGGTCGCGGTGTGCGCGTCCAGCGGCGCTGGACTGGCGTTTGAAGGCTGGGGTTACGCGGACTGGACCGGTTACCTTTCGCTGCTGGGCGTGGGCGTCGCGGGGCTGTTTGGCCAGTTGGCCATGACCCGGGCGTTCGGCATGGGGTCGGCGCTGCTGACCGCCGCCCTGCAGTACAGCACCATCATTTTTGCGGCGCTGATCGGCATGGGCATCTGGGGCGACCATCTGGACGCCGTGGCCTGGGCCGGCATGGGTCTCATCATCTTCGCGGGCCTGCTGTCGGTGTGGCGCACCATGCGCGATCCCAAGCCGGTCTGAACCCAGCATCCGCCGAATTCCACAGGAGCCCCCTCGCATGACGACGACCCTGATCTCCGCCGCTGACCTGGCCGCGCGTTTGGATATGCCCGACGTGCGCGTGTTCGATGTGCGCCACGACCTGACCAACCATGCGGCGGGCCGCCAGGCCTATGACGCCGGCCACATTTCCGGCGCCCGCTACCTGGACCATGAAACCGAGCTGGCTGCCGCGAAGACGGGCAAGAACGGCCGCCATCCGCTGCCGGACCGCGCCCAGTTCGGCGCGCTGATGGCCGCCCACGGCGTGACCCCCAGCACGCTGGTCGTGGCGTACGACGCCAGCGGCGGCATGTATGCGGCGCATCTGTGGTGGATGCTGCGCTGGTTGGGCCATGACCAGGTCGCCGTGCTGGACGGCGGATGGCAAGCCTGGACGGCCGCTGGCCTGCCCGTCAGCCATGACGCGGCGCCCGCCGTGCAGCCGGGCAAGCCGGCCGAGCCAGGCGCGCCGCTGGCCGGCACGGTGGACGCCCAGACCGTGCTGGCCAACATCGCCCGGCCAGCCTTCACCGTGATCGACGCGCGTGCCGCCAACCGCTACCGCGGGGAGGTCGAACCCATGGACCCGGTGGCCGGCCATATCCCCGGCGCGCTGAACCGTCCGAACGGCGAAAACCTGCAGCCGGATGGCCGCTTCAAGTCAGCCGACGCGCTGCGCGCGGAGTTCGGCGCGCTTCTGGCGGGGCGCGATCCGGCGTCCATCGTCCACCAGTGCGGCTCGGGCATCACCGCCTGCCACAACCTGCTGTCGATGGAAATCGCCGGCCTGTCCGGTTCGCGGCTGTATCCGGGTTCCTGGAGCGAATGGTGCAGCGACCCCGCCCGGCCGGTGGCCAAGGGCGAATGAACGACAAAAAGCCAGGGCATACACCCTGGCTTTTTTCATGGGCGAGCAGTTACCAGACCGCGGCCAGCTTGACGCGGCCGGACACGCTTTCGGCGATTTCCAGGAAGTGATCGAGCGGCGGCGTTGCCAGTCCGGGCACCTTGGCCATGTCGTCCCAGCGCCGCAGGCGGATCGCGTCGGGCGCGCCAGGCATGCTGGCGAAGTCCACCGCCTGGCCGGCGTCGAAACTGCCGCCCTGCAGCGCCAGGCTGCGGCGCGAATCCTCGGACAGCCTTGCTTCGTATTGCGGCTCGACATAGCAGAGGTAGCGCTTGGCCTCGACGTGCAGGCGGATGGGATCCAGCACGGCGGCGCTGAACAGTCCGCGCAGGAAGGGCAGCACGAAATACTGGTGCTTGTCGTCGATGCCGCGCAGCGTCGGCGTGCCGGGCCGGTCTGCGATCAGGTGGCCCAGGTCATGCAGGAGGCACGCCGTGATGAGATGGGCGTTAGCGCCGTTCTGTTCGGCCAGCGTCGCCGTCTGCAGCGCGTGCCGCAGATGGCTGACGGATTCGCCATGATAGGAACGGTGCCCGCGTTCCAGAAACAGCTGTTCGATATCCTGCAGGGTCAAGGCCATGGTTGTCTCCTGAGTGGCCGCAAGGGGAAGAGGCGGGCAGTGACCGCAACGGTCAGCCGGCTGCCGGCGCCATCTCCAGAAAGCGCGCGATAAGCTGCACCGGTTGGCGCTCGCGCAGGCAGTACAGGTACTCATTCATCACGATGCCGGCGTCTTCGATGTCGAGGGCCGCCAGATCGGGGTGGGACGGGATTTCGCGCGACGGGATCAGGCTGATGCCCAGTTCGCACAGGATGGCTTGGCGGATCGACTCGCGACTGCCAATCTCCAGCGTGCGGCGCACGGTGACGCCGGCGGCGTGCAGCGCCTCTTCAGTCAGCTGGCGCGTCATGGAGCCCGGTTCGCGCAGCAGCAGCGCATAGTCCGCAAGATCGGCCAGCCGCACCTGCCCACGCCGGGCCAGCGGATGGGTGCGGTGCACCACCACGCGGATCGGGTCCGCGGCGATCTTGCGCCGGTACAGATGCTTGTCATCCATCAGAAAGGAAGACGTGGCAATCTCGATGCGGTAATCCTGCAGCGCCCGGAGCATCGACTGCGAATTGCCGATCGTGACGGTCAGGTCGATGCCGGGATAGCGCTGGTTGTAACGCCGCACGGTATCCATGATGTAGTACGGGCCGGTTGCGCCGATGCGCAGGTTGCCCTCGCGCAGATCACTCGCATCGCGCAGCCGGAAGTCGATCTCGGTCTCTTGCTGCACCAGCTTCTCGACCATCGGCATCAGGTTCTGCCCGGCGTCCGACAAGCGCATGCCGCGCCCCTGCCGGTGGAACAGTTCGATGCCGTAGCGCGATTCGAGCTGGCGCAGCTGCCCCGTCACCGTGGGCTGGCTCACGCCCAGTTGGGCGGCGGCCTTGGTGACGGTTCCGCAGCGGGCCACGGCATAGAAGGATTTGAGTTCGGCGACGAGCACGATCGGGGGGCGAAGGTTGGACGCAATGCGCAAGACCGCCAGTACACCAAAATAATTTGATGTTTTTATTACTGCATTTGCGCGAAGTGTCATAAACGCTCAATACGCCGATTCCATACTGCCTTCGTTCCCAGACCGGAGGCCTCATGCCCCAACGCGATACCGCCTTTCTCTCCGTGCAGAATCTCGTCAAGCGATTCGGCACCCACACGGCGCTGGCCGATGTGTCGCTGGATATCCGCGCCGGAGAGCTGGTGTGTCTGCTGGGGCCGTCGGGTTGCGGCAAGACGACGCTGCTGCGCGCGATTGCCGGGCTGGAGCGCCAGGACAGCGGCACCATCGTGCTGTCGGGGCGCGACATCTCCCACGCCGAGCCGCAGGCCCGCGACTACGGGATCCTGTTCCAGTCCTATGCGCTGTTTCCGAACCTGACCGTGGCCCAGAACGTGGCTTACGGCTTGAGCGGCAAGCGCGCCCATCGCAGCCACGTCGCCAGCCGCGTCGAGGAAATGCTGACGCTCGTGGGTCTGGCAGGCGCGTCGAACAAATATCCCGGCCAGATCTCGGGCGGCCAGCAGCAGCGCGTGGCGCTGGCGCGGGCATTGGCGCCGTCGCCGTCCCTGCTGTTGCTGGACGAACCCATGTCCGCGCTGGATGCGCGGGTGCGTGAACACCTGCGCATCGAACTGCGCGCGCTGCAAAAGCGCCTGTCCATCACCACGCTCATGGTGACGCATGACCAGGAAGAGGCCATGGTGATGGCCGACCGCATCGCCGTGATGAACGGCGGCGTCATCGAACAGTACGGCACGCCGCGCGAACTGTATCGTCAGCCGGGATCCGCCTTCATCGCCGATTTCGTGGGCGAGGCCAACTGGCTGCCGTTCGAACGCATCGACACCCACCGCGCCCGCGTGGGCCGCCAGGAGCTGGCGGTGGACGCCGCGCTGAACGCCGGGTCGGGCAAGCTTTTCGTGCGGCCCGAGGCCGTGCGCGTCAGCATGGCCAAGCCGGAAGAGCCGAACGCCATGCTGGCCGACGTGCTGGACGGCGTGTTCCTGGGACGCAGCTATCGTCTCGCTCTGCGCCTGGAAGGCGTGCCCGGCGCCACGGTCCATTCCATCGTGTCCCCTGAAACCGGAGACGCCCTGTTGGGCGCTCACGCTGCCGGCCGCTGCTGGGTGGAGCTGCCGCGCCATGCGATACGCGCCTACGCTTGATCCGGCCGTGAACAATTCCCGAGCCATCGGCCAGGCCGCTGCGGTTTCCGCTGCGCCTGCGGTTCCCACATCCGCCGCCGCGCCGCTGCCCGCCTTGGGGCGCCGCCCGTTGCCCGCGTGGATCGGCGCGCTGGGCCTGGCGCTGGGGCAGGGTGGCCTGGCGCTTGGCCTTCTGCTTTTCCTGGCGTTGCCCTTGGCGGCGATCCTGCTCAAATCGGTTACGGACGCCGACGGCGGTTGGGCGGGCCTGTCGGTCATCGCCAGCATCATCGGCGCCGACGGCTTCATGGACATGGTCGGGCGCAGCCTGGCGGTGGGCGTCGTGACGACCCTGCTGGTGGTGCCGTGCGCGTACGGTTTTGCCTATGGCCTCACCCGCACCCGGCTGCCGGGCAAGGGCCTGCTGCGCACGATCGCGCTGCTGCCGCTGCTGGCGCCGTCGCTGCTGCCTGGCATTGCGTTGGTCTACCTGCTTGGCAATCAGGGCCTGCTCAAAGGCCTGACCGGCGGCGCCACCATCTACGGCTTCTGGGGCATCGTCGTCGGCGAGGCCTTCTACACGTTTCCGCATGCGCTCATGATTTTGCTGACCGGCCTGGCGCTGGCAGACGGGCGCCTGTATGACGCGGCGCGCGCCATGGGCGCGGGTCCGTGGCGCACCTTCATGACGGTCACGCTGCCCGGCACGCGCTATGCGGTGTTCTCGGCCTGCTGCGTGGTGTTCACGCTGACCGTCACGGACTTCGGCGTGCCCAAGGTGGTGGGCGGCGATTACAACGTGCTGGCGATGGAAGCCTACAAGGCGGTGGTGGGGCAGCAGAATTTCCCGAAGGGGGCGGCGATTGGCATCCTGCTCCTGCTGCCGGCGCTGCTGACCTTCGTGCTGGACCGCCGCTTGCGTGCCCGTCAGGGCGCCCAGATGAGCGGGCGCGCGCAGCCTTACGCGGCCGGCGTGAACGGCCGGCGCGACGCGGCGTTCCTGGCGCTGGCGGGTGTGATGGCGGCCTTCCTGCTGCTCATCATCGGCGTGGCGGTCTGGGCCTCGTTCGTGAAGATGTGGCCGTACAACCTGTCGATGTCGCTGCGTTCGTACGACTTCGACAACATGGACGGTGGCGGCTGGCTCGCGTGGCGCAACAGCCTGCAACTCGCGTTCTGCACCGCGCTCGTCGGAACCCTGGTGGTCTTTGTCGGCGCGTGGATGATGGAGAAGGTGCCGGCCCGCGGCACGATGGCGCGCGGCCTTCGCGGCATGGCCGGCATGCTGGCGCTGATGCCGATGGCCGTGCCGGGACTGGTGCTGGGCCTGGGCTACATCTTCTTCTTCAACAGTGTGTCGAACCCGCTGAACGTGCTGTACGGCACGATGCCGCTGCTCGTGTTGTGCACGGTGGTGCACTTCTATACCAGCGCGCACCTGACGGCCGCCACCGCGCTCAACGCGCTGGACCCGGAGTTCGAGGCCGCCTCCGCATCGCTCAAGGTGCCGCGCCTGACGACCTTCCTGCGCGTGACGCTGCCGATGTGCCTGCCCGCGGCGCTGGACGTGGCCCGCTACCTGTTCGTGTCCGCCATGACGACCGTGTCGGCGGTGGTGTTTCTGTACAGCCCGTCCACGGTGCTGGCCGCCGTTGCGGTGCTGAACATGGACGACGCCGGCTTCATCGGCCCGGCCGCCGCCATGTGCACGGTCATCATGGCCAGTTCCGCCGTCGCCGCGCTGGTGCTGCACCTGGCGAGCCGCGCCCTGGTGGCGCGCACCCAGGCCTGGCGGCGCCCGGCGTCCCGCTGACCGATCATTTTTTCCTGGATGACTTTCATGACTGTTCAACCATTGCCCGTCTGCCTGGAAGCGGTGATTTTCGACTGGGCCGGCACGCTGGTCGACTTCGGTTCCTTTGCCCCCACCAAGGTGTTCGTGGATGCGTTCGCGCAGTTCGGCATGGACGTGTCGCTGAAAGAAGCGCGCGGCCCGATGGGCATGGGCAAGTGGGATCACATCCGCACGCTGTGCGACCAGCCCGCTATTGCCAGCCAGTACCAGGCTCGCTTCGGCCGCCAGCCCAGCGACGACGACGTCACCGCCATCTACGAGCGCTTTCTGCCGATGCAGCTGGAAAAAGTGGCGCAGTACTCGGCCGCCATTCCCGGCGCCGCCGACGTGATGCGCGCCTTGCGCGAACGCGGCCTGAAGATCGGATCGTGCTCCGGCTATCCCGCCAGCGTGATGGGCCGCG
Organism: Achromobacter sp. UBA5777; assembly: GCF_002418565.1. Lineage (NCBI taxonomy): Bacteria > Pseudomonadati > Pseudomonadota > Betaproteobacteria > Burkholderiales > Alcaligenaceae > Achromobacter > Achromobacter sp. UBA5777. The sequence continues at coordinate 11,088 of NZ_DIEJ01000220.1, forward strand.
TCGTGGAGCGCGCCGCCACCGAGGATCTGACGCCCGACTGCATCGTCGCCAGCGACGAAGTGCCCCGTGCGCGTCCCGCGCCCGCGATGGCCTTGAAGAACGTGGTGGACCTGGGACTGTCCGACGTGGCCGGCTGCATCAAGGTCGACGACACCGCGCCCGGCATCGAAGAGGGCCGCCGCGCGGGCATGTGGACGGTGGGGTTGCTGCTGTCGGGCAACGCCGCGGGCCTGACGCTCGACGAATACAAGGGCCTTTCCGAAGCCGCCCGCGACGCAGCGCGCGACGCCGCCCACGCTGAGCTGGATCCGGCCGGCCCGCATTACCTGATCGACACGGTGGCCGACCTGCCCGCCGTGGTCGACGACATCGAAGCCCGACTGGCGCGAGGCGACCGCCCCTGAACTAGACGCTTGCCGCCCGGCGTCCCGGGCCATCCATAGACCTTTGACTCACCACGATCCGCAGCCGGCAGCCGCCGGCCGTGGGGACCTCGTTCACCCTGCTTTTCCGCTCACTCACGGAGTTGTTCATGAATCGCTACAAGCTGCTTGCACTGGCCGCCGCCCTGACGGGCGTGATGAGCGCCGCCTCGGCCGAGACCACGCTGACCGTCTACACGGCGCTGGAAGCCGACCAGATCAAGGCCTATCAAGCGGCCTTCGAAAAGGCCAATCCCGACATCAAGATCCAGTGGGTGCGCGACTCCACGGGCATCATTGCCGCCAAGCTGCTGGCCGAAAAGAACAACCCCAAGGCCGACGTGATCTGGGGCCTGGCCGGCACCGCGCTGGGCCTGATGGACAAGGAAGGCATGCTGCAGCCCTACGCCCCGAAGGGCCTGGACCAGATCGCCGCCAACATGCGCGACGCCGAGGCCGAACCGGCCTGGGTCGGCATGGACGGCTACGCCGCCGCCATCTGCTTCAACACGATCGAAGCCGAAAAGCAGAAGCTGCCCAAGCCGACGTCCTGGCAGGACCTGACCAAGCCGGTGTACGCCGGCAAGATCGTCATGCCGAATCCGGCCTCGTCCGGCACGGGCTTCCTGGACGTCAGCGCCTGGCTACAGATTTTCGGTGAAGAGAAGGGCTGGGCCTACATGGACGCCTTGCACAAGAACATCGGCTCGTACACGCACTCGGGCTCCAAGCCGTGCAATATGGCTGCCGCCGGCGAATTCCCGATTGGCATCTCGTTCGACTACCGCGCCGCCAAGCTGAAGGCCGACGGCGCCCCGGTCGAAGCCGTGTTCCCGTCGGAAGGCCTGGGCTGGGAAGTCGAAGCCACCGCCATCATGAAGGGCACCAAGAACCTCGACGCCGCTCGCAAGCTGGCCGACTTCTCGGCAAGCCGCGAAGCCAACGAGCTGTACAAGGCCAACTTCGCGGTGCTGGCGATCCCGTCGATCGCGACCGCCAATCCCAACCTGCCGGCCGATCTGACCTCGCGCATGATCAAGAACGACTTCACGTGGGCTGCAACGAACCGCGACCGCATCATTGCCGAGTGGACGAAGCGCTACGACGGCAAGTCCGAGCCGAAGAAGAAGTAATTCCTGACCCATCGCGGCGGCAGCGCGCCGCCGCGCATCGGGAGGCCCCCGGAGGCTTCCCCGACATTCCTCTCGCAGTAGTTCAAAAATGAAGACTTACGACGTAATCGTGGTGGGCGCGGGCATGCTCGGCATCGCGCATGCCTGGGCGGCCGCCAAGCGCGGCCTGTCCGTGGCCGTCATCGAGCGCAGCCGCCAGGCGCACGGCGCGACGATCCGCAACTTCGGCCAGGTCATCGTGACGGGCCAGGCGCCCGGCACGATGCTGTCGCACGCGCAGCAGTCCCGCGAGCTGTGGCTCGATCTGGCGGACAAGGCGGGTTTTCATGTGCGTGCCAATGGCGCGCTGGTGCTGGCGCGCAATGCCGACGAGGCCGACGTGTTGCGGGAATTCGCGGACATGCGGCTGCGGCAGGAAGGGTACCGCGCGGAGCTGCTTTCCGCGCGCGACGTCGCGGGCCTGTACGGCGGGCAGCTTGCGCATCACTGCATGGCGCTGCGCGGCCTGGACGACCTGCAGATCTATTCGCGCGAGGCGCTGCCGGCCATCACGCACTATCTGCAGTCCTCGCTGGGCATCGACTTCATCACGGGAACCCTGGCGCGCGTCGTGGAAAACGGAGAAGTCAGCACCTCGGCCGGGGACTTCAAGGCGTCGCATGTGTTCGTGTGTCCCGGCCACGATTACCTGACCCTGTTGCCCGAACAGTTCGCGCCGCTGAACCTGGAAGTCACGCGCCTGCAGATGCTGCGTGCGGTGTTCGACGGCCCGGCCATCGCGCTGGACAGGCCGCTGCTCACTGGCCTGTCCTGCGTGCATTACGGCGCGTTCTCGGACCTGCCGACGGCGCAGACGCTGCGCGGCGTGATCCAGGCTCGTACGCCCATGCTGCTGGAAAACGGCATCCACCTGCTGATCAGTCCCACGCCGTACGGCGAACTGATCATCGGCGACTCGCACCAATACGGGCAGGACGCATTGCCATTCAACGACGAAGCCGTCGACAACGCCATGTTGGATCTGGCCTCGCAGGCGCTGGGCGCGCGGCTGCGCGTGGTCGAGCGGTGGCAAGGCGTCTACGGCGCGCACGGACCGGCGCCGTTTTCCGTGATGCCGGTGGACGCGGCGACGACGGTGGCGGTCATGCACTCCGGCGTGGGCATGACGGTGGGACTGGCGATCGGGGAACGGACGGTGGCGGGCGTTACTGGACGCTAAACCCGGACGCTAACCCCGGACGCTGAACCGCACAAGCCGTTGGACGGAAAAAGGGCCTTGCGACTCTTGAAGAATGTCGCAAGGCCCTCTGTCGTGCGGGCTGAAGCGGTGGGGACTACACCGACTGCATGATGCGGCGGTACCACTCGTGAAAGTGCTGCATGCCGTCTTCCATGGGCGACTGGTAGGGGCCGGTCTCGTTCACGCCGCGCAGCATCAACGCCTTGCGGCCTGCGTCCATGCGTTCGGCGATCTCGTCGTCCTCGATGGCCGTTTCCATGTAGGCCGCGCGCTGCGCCTCGACGAACTCGCGCTCAAACGCAGCGATTTCCTCGGGGTAGTAGAACTCCACGACGTTGACCGTTTCCTGCGGACCCTTTGGGTACAGCGTGGACAGCACCAGCACGTGCGGATAGAGCTCGATCATGTGGGTCGGGAAGTACGTGACCCACACGGCGCCGAAGTCGGGGGCGTCGCCTTCGCGGAACGACAGCAGGCGATCGTGCCACTGCTTGTACACGTCCGAACCCGGCTGCGCCAGCGCGTTGTGCACGCCCACCTTCTGCAGGCTGTACCAGTCGTTGAACTCCCAGGTCAGGTCGTCGCACGTGACGAAGCGCCCCAGTCCGGGATGGAACGGGCCGACGTGGTAGTCCTCGAGGTAGACCTCGATGAAGGTCTTCCAGTTGTAGTTGCACTGATGCACTTCAACGTGGTCCAGCACGTAATCGCCGAAGTCGAACTCGGGGCGACCGAACAGCGGCGCCATGTCGGCGGCCGGATCGCGCGGGCCTTCGAAGAGCAGCCCGTGGCAATCGCGCAGGCGGAACTTCTGCAGGTTCATGCAGGGCGTGGTTTCGAACTGCGGCGCGCCCAACAACTCGCCTTGGTTGTTGTACGTCCAGCGGTGCAGCGGGCAGACGATGTTGCCGCCGGTTGCCTTCAGGTTTCCATGCGTGTTGCAGTTGCCGGCCACGTTGCCGGCTTCGCCACCAAGCATCAATGCCTGACGGTGACGGCAGACATTTGAGATGAGTTCGACGCCATGCTGGTTGCGAACCAGCGAGCGCCCTCCGTTTTCCTGGACCAACGTACGCCAATCCCCGATTTCGGGCACCAATTTCTGGTGGCCGACGTACAGCGAGGATTGCTTGAAAATGAGTTCTTGCTCGCGGGCAAAGAGGGCTTCGTCAAAATAAGCGCTGACGGGTAGCTGGGTGCGAGCTGGCACGACATGTGCCATCCGACCGATGTCGGTCATGATTCCCTCCGCTCGGATAAAAAAGCCAGGACGGTTTGAGCCTTGCCAGGCGCTTTTGTTCAAGTCCAGGTCCCTCGCGGTGTGTGCCGGGGGCCTAGTTCATGAATTCGAGCCTGGTTGAATCCGTACTGGCGCGAAGAAAAATCGGTGTCTGGCCGATCAAATAAGCCGTGAATTGTACCCCAAGGGCTTGTGCGATGCCCGTCGCAAAAGGCCAGGCCATGCGCGTGAATCCCGGGGTGGGTTTGACCGCGCGCAAACCGCAATTAACCCTTTATTCCGTAGGTCTTTCAGACGAGCCGGCGGGTGGCCGGATGACGCCGAAGCAACCAGCTGCTGGCGGCCGACAAGGCGAACACCATCATCGTCAGGAGCGGCACCACCCACACATCGCGGTCCTGGCCCGAAAAGGCCCCGACGCGCCGCGCGACATCCAGGAAGACCGGATGAATGAGATAGACGCCAAACGTCAACGGGGCCAGCGCTGCAAGCCTGGGCAACCGAGGTGAGGACACGATCCATTGGAACGCAGCCAGCGACATGAACGGCACCGTCAAGCTGAAGTAGTCGTAGAAGTAGGTGTCCAGCACGTGGCCGTTGGACATGACGGTCACGCCCAACGCGGTCGCGGCCACGGTGGCGGCCAGCATCAGGCCCGGGCGCGGAACGCGCATCTCGCCATCGAAGATCAGACGGCCCGCGACGAAGTAGCCCAGGTAAGGCAGGAACCACGTCAGGAAAAAGCCATGCGGCGCGCCGAGCGCGCGGCGGTACAGGGCGTCTAGAATCGCCACGCCCAGGATGCCGACGACCCACAGCGCGCGTGCCTTCGGCGTGCTGCGCACATACAGCACGCGGACCAGCGGCGCGAACAGGTACAGGCCCACGATCATGTACAGGTACCACAGGTGGTAGTAGGGCTCGCCCTGCGCGACCTTGCGCGGCCAGAACGAAAAATCGATGCGGCCGTCGTCCCACCAGTCCAGCCCCGTGCGCCATGCCAGGTAGAAGAGCGTCCAGAACAGCAGCGGGGCCAGGATGCGCGCAAGACGGCGGCTGTAGAAGCGCCGCGCGTCCTGGGGCTTGTCGGGGTCGAGCAGCAGGGCGCCGCTTACCATCACAAAGACGGGCACGCACCAGCGTGCGGCGGAGTCGTACAGATTGGCGGCCAGCCATGCGCCGCGGCCGTGGGCGGCGGGATCGCTGACGATGAGTGCGGCGCTGTGCAGCAGAACGACGGCCAGCGCAGCCAGCCAGCGGGCTGAGTCCAGGCGGGCATATCGGTCTTCGGTCTGAGGCATCGGGCTCCCGGAATGGTTCGGCGACTGCGCCTTACCTTAGCAGCGACGTGGCGCCGATTTCTGTATCCAGGGGTTAGACCGCGCGTAAAAAACCGACAGGGCCGTGACGGCGCTGTCGGGGGGAAAGGCATGCTCGCGGCAGGGCCGCGGGCACACCGGTCGCGGGCCGGCACTCCGCGAACGTTTTGTCACGAAACCGGCATGAAGGCAGGCTTATTGCAGGACGATGTTGGCTTGCTTGATGAGCTGCGACACGATGGGCTGCTCGGTCTTGATCTGCTTGTCCAGTTCGGCCGCCGTGCCCGAACGCGGGTCGATGCCCATGTCCAGCAGGCGCTTCTTCACCGCTTCGTCCTTCAGCGTTTCGGTCAGCGCGGCCTGCAGGCGCTCGACAACCGGCGCCGGCGTGCCCTTGGGCGCCACGAAGCTGAACCACGCCGTCATGTCGAAAGCGGGATAGCCTTGCTCGGCCAGCGTGCTCACGTTGGGCTCGGTCGCCAGGCGCGTGGGGCTCGTGATCGCAAAGACCTTGACCTTGCCGGCGTCAGCCTGCGGCATGCCGGTCGCCACCATGTCGAAGAACAGGTCCACGTCGCCGCTGATCAGGGCGGGGAGGGCCTGGGTGGCGCCCTTGAAGGGCACATGCAGGATGTCGATGCCGGCGCGTTCCTTGAAGAGTTCGCCGGCCAAGTGCGACGACGTGCCCGGGCCGAAGGTTGCGAACGTCAGCTTGCCCGGATTCTGCTTGGCGTACGCAACGACGTCCTGCGTGCTGTTGAACGGCCGCTTGGGCGAGGACAACAGGACCAGCGGGCCCACGCCGACCATGCCGATCTTGGCGAAGCTGTCCGGGTCGTAGGGCAGTTCCTTGTAGAGATAGCGGTTGGTCACCAGCGTCGAGTTGGTGGCCATGAGGATGGTGTAGCCGTCCGGCGCTTCGCGCGAGACATAGGCCGCGCCAATCGACGTGCCTGCGCCGGCCTTGTTTTCCACGATCATGGACTGGCCCAGGTTCTTGGCCATCCGCTCGGCCAGGACGCGCGTCAGCACGTCGGTGGCGCCGCCCGCCGGGAAGGGCGAGATTACCTTGATCGGTCGGGACGGATACGTATCGGCCTGGGCGCCGAGCGCGGCGGCGCTGAGCACCAGGGTGGCGAGCAGTTTGAAGCTGTTGCGAATCATGTTTTCCCCTTGAAGTCGCATGGTCAGAGTGGATCGCCGGGCCTGGCTTGGCTGACGCGCATATCGTTCACGCCGACGCTTGCCAGGTCTCCTTGGATGTTTTAAATTCCGGAATGTGGAATTTAATTCTGTCTTTCGAAATAAACTATAAAAACGAAGCGTATATAAATGCAACCGTTTTCTGGCGCCAAGCGCATTGCCCTCCCGCCGTCCAAGCCGGACCAGAAGCTTGAACTGAGCCTGCCCGCACGCCGCAAGCGGGCCGCCGGCGCGGGCGAGGGCGCCAATTCGCCCGACTTCATCACGGCGCTGGCGCGCGGCCTGGATGTGTTGCGTTGCTTTCGCCACGGCGTGGCGGCGCTGGGCAATCTGGATCTGGCGCGCCTGACCGGCCTGCCCAAACCCACCATCAGCCGCATCACCTACACGCTGACCGAACTGGGTTACCTGCGCTATCACCCCGACACCGGCAAGTATTCGCCCGGCTACGGCGTGCTGGCGCTGGGATTCGGCCTGCTCGCCGGTCTGGAAGTGCGCGAACTGGCCAAGGCCTCCATGACCGATCTGGCGCGCGAGACCGGCGGCGCGGTGGCGCTTGGCGCTTTCGACGGCGACGCCATGACCTACGTCGAAGCGATCCACGGCTCGTCCGCGCTGTACCTGCGCCTGCCCGTCGGCTACCGCGCCACGCTGGACAGCGCCATGGGGCGTGCGTACCTGGCCAGCCTGCCCGAAGACGAGTGCGACGCCGTCCTCGCGCGTCTGGACCAGGCGGCGCCGGCGCCCGAGGCCATCGTGCGGGCGCGGGCCGAACTGGCGCAGGCCGGCTGCTGCTGCGCGATCGGCGAATGGCAATCCGGCATCAATGCCGTGGCCGTGCCGTTCACGTCCATCACGGGCGAAGGCGTCTTCGTCATGAGCTGCGGCGGGCCGGCCAGCTTGCTGGAGGCTTCGCATCTTCGGGATCACGTCGCTCCGGCGCTCCTGGCGGCGGTGGCGGGCCTGGCGGGCACGCAAGCCTAGGGCATGGGACGCATCCGGGCCACGCCTGGCTATCTCGTACAATTCACGGATTAATCCACCCCCAAGTGCCCCGGAGGCCCGTTTGGCCAAACCCACTCAAGCTGATCCGCAGAACGACGATCGTCCCTTGCCCCAGGATTTCGAAACGGCGCTGGCCGAACTGGAATCACTGGTCGCGGCCATGGAAGACGGATCGCTGCCGCTCGAGCAATCGCTGGCTGCCTACCGGCGCGGCGTGGCGCTCACGCGGGTATGCCAGGATCGCCTGGCGCAGGCCGAGCAGCAGGTCAAGGTCCTCGAAGGCGGCCTGCTGCGGCCGCTGGATCCCGCGGCGCTGGACGACGAATAAGACACCGATGAAGCAAACTCAACTCGCATTTTCCGAGTGGTTGCAAGGCCGTGCGCGCCACGTCGAAGAGGTGCTCGACGACCTGCTGCCCCCGGCGGATCAGGCGCCAGCCCGCTTGCATGAAGCCATGCGCTACGCCGTGCTCGGCGGTGGCAAGCGCGTGCGCGCCGCCCTGGTCTATGCTGCCGGACAGGCCTGCCCCGTCAGCGGCAGCGTGCTAGCCATCGAGGCCTCGCTGGACCGCGCGGCGGCCGCCGTCGAACTGATCCACGCCTACTCGCTGATCCACGACGATCTGCCCTGCATGGACGACGACACGCTGCGCCGTGGCCGTCCCACCACGCATGTGCAGTTCGACGAAGCCACCGCCATGCTGGCGGGCGATGCGCTGCAGCCGCTGGCATTCGAACTGATCGCGTCCATGCCGATTGCCCCGGCGCTGATCGTCCAGGCCACCCAGTCGCTGGCCCGCGCGGCGGGCAGCCAGGGCATGGCGGGCGGGCAGGCGATCGACCTGTTCAGCGTCGGCCGCTCGCTGTCGCGCGATGAACTGCAAATGATGCACGGCATGAAGACCGGCGCCATGCTGGCGTGCAGCGTGGCGTTGGGCGGCATCGTGGCGGGCGCCAGCTCGGCATCGCGGCAGGCGCTGGACGCCTACGCGCAGGCCATGGGCCTGGCGTTCCAGGTGGTCGACGATATTCTTGACGTCACCGCGGACAGCGCCAGCCTGGGCAAGACGCCGGGCAAGGACGCCGCCGAAAACAAGCCTACGTACGTTTCCCTGCTGGGCCTGGACGAAGCCCGGGCCTTTGCCGAGGAACTGCGCGTGGCGGCGCTGGCTGCCCTGGCGCCGCTGGGTGACGCCGGCGCGCGTCTGGCCCAGCTTGCCGATTTCATCGTTCTTCGAGACCGCTGATCCGAGATCAGCCCGGCCTTCTTGGTAGGCCGGGCCAACGAACCCCATAAAAGCATGACGACAGATTTACTGGACCGTATTCAATCGCCGGCTGACCTCAAGCGCCTGGATCGTCGCGAACTGAAAAAGCTTGCCGATGAACTGCGCGGCTTTGTGCTGGAGTCGGTGTCCAAAACGGGCGGACACCTGTCGTCCAACCTGGGCACCGTCGAACTCACGCTGGCGCTGCACCAGGTGTTCGACACGCCGCACGACCGCATCGTGTGGGACGTGGGTCATCAGTCCTATCCGCACAAGATTCTGACGGGACGCCGGGCCGGCATGGCCAAGTTGCGCCAGCAAGGTGGCATTTCGGGCTTCCCCAAGCGCAGCGAATCCGAGTACGACGCCTTCGGCACCGCGCATTCGTCCACGTCGATCTCCGCGGCCCTGGGCATGGCGGTGGCCTCGCGCAATGCGGGCGAACAGCGCCAGCACATTGCCGTGATCGGCGACGGCGCCATGTCCGCGGGCATGGCGTTCGAGGCCATGAACAACGCGGGCGTCACGCCCGACATCAACCTGCTGGTGATCCTGAACGACAACGACATGTCGATCTCGCCGCCGGTGGGGGCGCTGAACCGCTATCTGGCGCGCTTGATGTCCGGACGCTTCTACGCCACGGCCAAGAACGTGGGGCGGGCGGTGCTGCAGCACGTGCCGCCGGTGCTTGAGCTGGCGCGCCGCTTCGAGGAGCACGCCAAGGGCATGGTCACGCCCGCCACGCTGTTCGAAGAGTTCGGCTTCAATTACGTGGGCCCCATCGATGGCCATGACCTGGACGCACTGGTTCCCACACTGCAGAACCTGAAGGCTCTCGAAGGCCTGCAGTTCCTGCACGTCGTCACGCGCAAGGGCCAGGGCTACAAGCTGGCCGAAGCCGATCCCGTGCTTTATCACGGTCCCGGCAAGTTCGATCCGGCGGTCGGCATCCAGCAATCGAAGGCGCCGGGCAAGCGCACCTTCACGCAGGTGTTCGGCACGTGGCTGTGCGACACGGCGCAGCAGGATGCGCGCCTTGTGGCCGTCACGCCCGCCATGCGCGAAGGCAGCGGCCTGGTCGAATTCGAACAGCGCTTCCCGCAGCGGTATTTCGACGTGGGCATCGCCGAACAGCATGCTGTCACGTTCGCCGCGGGCGTGGCGTGCGAGGGCCAGAAGCCGGTCGTCGCCATCTATTCCACCTTCATGCAACGCGGCTACGACCAGTTCATCCATGACGTCGCCCTGCAGAACCTGGACGTCACGTTTGCGCTGGACCGCGCCGGCATCGTGGGTGCGGACGGCGCCACGCACGCCGGCAATTACGACATCGCCTTCCTGCGCTGCGTGCCGAACATGGTGGTGGCCACGCCTTCCGACGAAAACGAAACCCGTCTGCTTCTGTCGACCTGTTATCAGCACCCTGGTCCGGCATCGGTGCGTTACCCGCGTGGCGCGGGCTGCGGCGCGGCCGAAAGTCAGGGCCTGGATACCGTTGAACTGGGCAAGGGCGTCGTCCGCCGCGAAGGCAAGAAAATCGCCATCCTGGGCTTTGGCACGCTGGTGCAGGCGGCGCTGGGCGCCGCCGGCAAGCTGGATGCCACCGTCGCCGACATGCGCTTCGCCAAACCGATCGACCGCGACCTGATCCTGGATCTGGCCAGTCGCCACGACGCGCTCGTCACCCTGGAAGACGCCTGCATCATGGGCGGCGCGGGCAGCGCGGTACTCGAAGTGCTGAGCGCCGCGGGCGTGCTGATTCCGGTGCTGCAGCTTGGCCTGCCGGATGAATTCATCGACCACGGCGAACAATCGGCCCTGCTGGTGGGGCTCGGTCTGGATGCCGCGGGCATCGAGCAGTCGATCCGCGCGCGCTACGCCGACCTGTTGAAGTGATCCGGCCGGTTTGACCCCGGCTGATCCTTGCGGCCGAGGGCATGCGCCTTCGGCCGCAAGGATGAAACACACTGTTCCGGCCCCGCCCGCATGGGCGCCGTAGGGTTACCCCTTCTCATTGCGCGTGGCTGGGCGATAATTAGCCCCTTCTCAAGACAACCGGGCCAGCGCGTTGCTCAATGGCGGACCGGCCCGGACAGGTAAGCCGAAATGAATTCTCCGATCGACCCCGCCATCGTGATGCCCGACGTCCAGAGCGCCACGGACACGCGGCATATCCCGATCCAGCGCGTTGGCATCCGCGGCGTGCGTCATCCCATGCTGGTCCAGAGCGGCGACGGCTCGGCGCAAGGCACGGTGGCCAGCTGGACGCTGACCGTGGCCCTGCCGCCCGAAGAAAAGGGCACGCACATGTCCCGCTTCGTGGCCCTGCTCGAAAAATACCGCACCACGGCCATGACGCCGGCGCTGTTCCGCACCATGGCGGCCGACATGCTGCCGCTGCTGCATGCCGAACGCGGCGACATCACGGCATCGTTCCCGTACTTCATCAACAAGTCCGCGCCGATCTCCGGCGTGCAGAGCCTGCTGGACTACGAGGTCCAGTGGATCGCGCGCGCACAGGCCGACCGCGTCGAATTCGAGCTCGTGGTCCAGGTGCCAGTCACCAGCCTGTGCCCGTGTTCGAAGGCCATCTCCGAATACGGCGCGCACAACCAGCGTTCGCACGTCACGGTGTCGGCCATTCTGAATGAAGACATCTCGATGGACGGCGTGATCCGCCTGATCGAGGACGAAGGCTCGTGCGAACTGTGGGGCCTGCTCAAGCGCCCTGACGAAAAGTTCGTCACCGAACGCGCCTACGACAATCCCAAGTTCGTCGAGGACCTGGTACGCGACGTGGCGGCCCGCCTGAACGCGCATCCCGGCATCGCGCGCTATCGCGTCGAAGCCGAAAACTTCGAGTCCATCCACAACCACTCGGCCTACGCCGTCGTCGAAGGCTGAGCGCTCGTGCGCCATCCGGCGGCCAGCGACTGGCCGCTCATCGCCGATCTGCAGCAATGGGAAGCGCGGCTGGCCAGCAATCTGGCGAGCCGCGGCCGCTTTGGCGTGGCGCTTTACGAGTTCTTCCGCTTCGGCGTGAAGCAGGCCTGGGCGTGCCTGTTCGGTGGCCTGATGTGCGCGCTGCTGCTGGGCACGCACTGGTGGTATCCCAAGGATGCCGCGTTGGCGCGCTACGACTTCCTGACGCTCGCCGCGCTCGGCATCCAGGCCGCGCTGCTCGCGGTGCGCATGGAAACCTGGAGCGAAGCGCGCGTGATCCTGATGTTCCATGTGGTCGGCACCTGCATGGAAATCTTCAAGACCGCCGCCGGCTCGTGGATCTATCCCGAAGCCAGCGTGCTGCGCATCGGCGGCGTGCCGCTTTTCACGGGCTTCATGTACGCCGCGGTGGGCAGCTACCTGGCACGCGTGTGGCGGCTGTTCGATTTCCGCTTTCGCGCGCATCCGCCGCTGGCCGCCACCGCCGTGTTGTCGGTGCTGATCTACGTGAACTTCTTCGCGCACCATTACGTGATGGACTTCCGATGGGCGCTGTTCGCCATGACCGCCGTCCTGTTCGCGCGCACGTGGGTGTATTTCCGGATCTGGCAGGTTTACCGGCGCATGCCGCTGTTGCTGGGCTTCGTGCTGGTGGCGCTTTTCATCTGGTTTGCCGAGAACATCGGCACCTTCGCCAATGCGTGGCGCTATCCCAACCAGGCGCAGGTCTGGCAGGCCGTGTCCATCGCCAAGCTGGGTTCCTGGTTCCTGCTCATGATCATCAGCTACGTCATGGTCAGCGCCGTCAACCGGCCGCGGGCGATCACCGCCGCCGACCTGCCTGCAACTGGCGGGCAGGAACCTGCCCGAAACGCGTCCCTTATTTCTTAAGCCTACGCCGGCTTGCAAGCGACCGCCCAATCGGTGATAATCGAGAGCTTTCTTGCTCGACCACCCATGGTTTTTGGGTAGCGGGCTGCCCCTTGCGGCGAAACGTCAATGATGTTGATCCACCCATGATGGAAAGCGCGGGTGCAAGACGTTTGGCCAGCAAGACATCCTCAAGGAGTTTTACTCATGCGTCACTACGAAGTAGTGTTTATTGTTCACCCCGACCAAAGCGAGCAAGTGCCCGCCATGGTCGAGCGTTACCAAGCGCTGGTCACGGGCCAAGGCGGCTCGATCCATCGCCTGGAAGACTGGGGCCGCCGTCAACTGGCCTACCCGATCCAGAAGCTCGTCAAGGCTCACTACGTCTGCCTGAACATCGAGTGCGGCCAAGCCACGCTGGATGAGCTGGAACACTCGTTCCGCTACAACGACGCCGTGCTGCGCCACCTGGTCATCAAGACCAAGAAGGCCCAGACCACCCCGTCGATCATGATGAAGTCGGTCGAGCGCGAAGAAGCCCGCAAGGCTTCGGCGGAAGCTGCTCCGGCTCAGGCCGAGTAAGCAGGCTCACGCAGAGCTCATTGCATCAAGTCCCCTCGGTACCAGGCAGGATGAACAAGCTGGAACTCAGCGCCCGCGTTCTCGAATGCGAGCCTTTGCGCCACACACCCGCCGGTTTGCCAGCGCTGGAAATGCTGCTGGCGCACGAGTCGGAAGTCATCGAAGCCGGCCACCCGCGCCGTGTCGAACTGACGATTTCCGCCGTGGCACTGGGAGATCTGGCGCTGCTCTTGAGAAACACCGCGTTAGGGTCTGAATTGCTGGTGCAGGGGTTTTTGGCTCCCGCCCGCAAGGACTCGGTGAAGATCAAGCTGCATCTGCAGCAGGCGCGCAAGATCAGCGGAAGCGCTGGACGCGATCCGCAGGTGGCCTGAAGGCAATGAGACACAGGGTGCGAGAGCGCCTTCTGAATTCGGATAGGTTATGGGGAAGTGGGCATTGACCCAGTCCCCTCAAACATAAAGGCACATATCATGGCTTTCTTCGGAAAACGCAAAGAAAAACGCAAATTCACGCAGCAGAACCCGCTCTTCAAGCGTCGTAAGTTCTGCCGCTTCACCGCAGCCGGCGTCGAAGAGATCGACTACAAGGATCTGGACACCCTGCGCGACTTCGTGCAAGAAAACGGCAAGATCATCCCGGCTCGCCTGACCGGCACCAAGGCAATCTACCAGCGCCAGCTGGACACCGCCATCAAGCGCGCGCGCTTCCTGGCTCTGTTGCCTTACACCGACAACCACAACTAATCCGGGGCACTGAAATGCAAGTTATTCTGCTCGAAAAAGTCGTCAACCTGGGCAACCTGGGTGAAGTCGTGCGTGTGCGTGATGGCTACGCCCGCAACTTCCTGATTCCCCAGAAGAAGGCCCGTCGCGCAACCGACGCCGCCCTGAAGGAATTCGAAGCCCGCCGCGCCGAGCTGGAAAAGGTCCAGGCTGAAAAGCTGGCCGCTTCCCAAGCCCTGGGCGAGCGCCTGAACGGCTACCAGCTCAAGATCGTTCAGAAGGCCGGCGTTGACGGTCGTCTGTTCGGTTCGGTCACCAACGCCGACATCGCCGAAGGTCTGAAGAAGGCTTCGTTCGAAGCCGTCGAAAAGGCCCAAGTGCGTCTGCCCAATGGCCAACTGAAGGCCATCGGCGAGTACCCGGTCCAGGTCGCTCTGCACGCCGACGTCGTGGTCGACATCACGGTTCTGGTCGAAGGCGAACTGTCCTGATCCGGCAGTCGCGGTAAAAAGAAGCCGGCCCGCGTGCCGGCTTTTTTTCTTTTTTCAGCCAAGTGCCGATTTCGTGTTGAATGGTGCGCGGCGACGCACCTTTGTTTTACGCTGTCATTCCCGAGGACCTCTTGACTCATCCGCCTGTCCATCACAACGCGCCGCCCGGTCTGCGAGCCTGGCTCGACAGCGTGGATGCGTCGCGTGAACCTTCGGTGCGGGATGTGACGATAGATGGCGTGCGCTGCATCATCAAGCGGCGCCGGCCCGGCATCCTGCAGAGCGCGAGCTATGTGCTGCGCTACGTGCGCGCCTTGTTCCTCGCTGTGGGCTGCAAGGTCTTCCTTGGCGAGTTTCCGCGCCCCAGCGTGCTGTTGCGCAATGGCCTGGCCCACGAAGGGCAGCGCCTGGCGCAGTTGCTGGAAGCGGGGACGCGCGTCCCCGAGGTGTGGTGGCGAGAGCAGAACCTGCTGGTGCTTGAGTTCGTGGGCGAAGACCTGGCGGACCTCATCCGCAACGAAGACTCCACCTCGCGCATGTGGCTCGCGCGCGCCGCGGCGGCCGATCTGGCCGCTTTCCATGCCCGCGGCATGTGGCATGGCGGGGCGCAGATCCGCAACGTTACGCTGCGCGATGGCGAGATCTGGCGCATCGACTTCGAGGAAAACATCGGCGCGACGCTGTCGCGGCCGCTGGCGCAGGCATATGACCTGTTCCAGATGCTGGCCTCGCTGGTGTCGCTGCGCAAATTGGGCGATGCAGATGCGCGCACGCTGGGCAAGCTGGCGCTCGATGTCTACCTGGACTGCAATCCCGACCCCGAGGTCAGGGCCCGCTTAAAGCGCCTGGCGCGCGTGCTGTGCGGCATCGCCATGCCACTGCGTCCCATCCTTGCCCGATTCCCCTCACGCGACATCCAAGGGTTTTTCCGCGTCGCGGATATCCTGCAGCCGTTACTATTGAAGCCATGAACACACCCGCCGATTCCCAGCTCGAGTACCTGCGCGTCCCCCCGCATTCCATCGAGGCGGAGCAGTCGGTCCTGGGCGGGCTGATGCTGGACAACGCTGCCTGGGACCGTATCGCGGATGTGCTTCTCGAAGAAGACTTCTATCGTCACGACCACCGGCTGATCTGGCACCACATTGCGCGCTTGATCGGTCTGGCGCGTCCGGCCGACGTCATCACCGTGCACGAGTCCCTCGTCAGCGCGGGCAAGGCCGAAGAGTCCGGCGGGCTGGCTTACCTGAATGCCCTGGCGCACAACACGCCGTCGGCCGCCAACATCCGCCGGTACGGCGAGATCGTGCGCGAGCGCGCCATGCTGCGCAAGCTAGTGTCCATCGCGGACGAAATCTCCTCGGCCGCCATGAATCCGCAGGGCAAGGAAGCGCGCCAGCTGCTGGACGAGGCCGAATCCAAGGTGTTCAAGATCGCCCAGGAAGGCGCGCGCGGCGCGGCCGGCTTCCAGGAGATTCAACCGCTCCTGACGCAGGTGGTCGAGCGCATCGACGAGCTCTACCACCGCGAGAGCACGTCCGACGTGACGGGCGTGCCCACGGGCTTCACCGACCTGGACAAGATGACGTCCGGCATGCAGGGCGGCGACCTGATCATCGTGGCCGGCCGCCCCTCCATGGGCAAGACGTCGTTCTCCATGAACATCGGAGAGCACGTCGCCATCGAAGAAGGCCTGCCCGTGGCGGTGTTCTCCATGGAAATGGGCGCGGTGCAGCTCGCCATGCGTATGCTGGGTTCCGTGGGCCTCTTGGACCAGCACCGCATGCGTACCGGCAAGCTGATCGCCGAAGACTGGCCGCGCGTCACGCACGCCGTGCAGCTCATGCAGGATGCGCAGGTCTACATCGACGAATCGCCGGCGCTCAGCCCCATGGAAGTGCGCGCCCGCGCGCGCCGTCTGGCGCGCCAGTGCGGCCAGCTTGGCCTCATCATCATCGACTACCTGCAGCTCATGTCCGGCAACGGTTCCGGCGAAAACCGGGCCACCGAAGTGTCGGAAATCAGCCGCTCGCTCAAGGGCCTGGCCAAGGAACTGAATTGCCCGCTGATCGCGCTGTCGCAGCTCAACCGAAGCCTGGAACAGCGCCCCAACAAGCGCCCCGTCATGAGCGACCTGCGCGAATCCGGCGCAATCGAACAGGATGCGGACGTGATCCTGTTCATCTACCGCGACGAGGTCTACAACCCCGACTCGCCGGACAAGGGCACGGCCGAGATCATCATCGGCAAGCAGCGTAACGGCCCGATCGGCACGGTGCGCCTGACGTTCCAGGGTTCCAGCACACGCTTCCTGAACTTCTCCGGCGCACAGCCGCGGGACATGTACTGATTCCGGCATCCGCCACGCCCCCCAAAAAAAAACCGCGCTTCCTGGGAGCGCGGTTTTTTTTTGTTCGTGACGGCGATCAGTGCGTGGCGTCGGGCCGCTTGCCGTAGCGTGCCGCCAGCACGCCGCAGACCATGAGCTGGATCTGGTGGAACAGCATCAGCGGCAGCACCACCGCACCCACGGCGTGACCGGCGAACAGCACCTGGGCCATTGGAATGCCGCTGGCCAGGCTTTTCTTCGAGCCGCAGAAGAGCAGCGTGATGCGGTCTTCGATGCTGAAGCCGAACAGCCGGCCGGCCAGTGCGGACAGGCCCAGCGCCAGCGCCAGGATCACGCCGCAGCTCACGACCAGGCCGACCAGCGCGGGGATCGGGGTGCTGCTCCACAGGCCTTCATTGATAGCCTCGGAGAACGCCGTGTAGACCACCAGCAGGATAGAGCCCTGGTCCACGAACTTCAGCATGGCTTTGCGCTTGTGCACCCACGCGCCGATCCATCGCCGCGCGAACTGGCCCAGCACGAACGGCAGGAGCAGTTGCAGCATGATCTTGCCGACGGCGTCGAACGAGATCGGCGCGCTGCCGGCGTTGGCCACGACCGTGCCGACCAGCAGGGGCGTGAGGAAGATGCCCAGCAGGCTGGAGGCCGACGCGCTGCACACCGCGGCGGGCACGTTGCCGCGCGCCATGGAGGTGAACGCGATGGCCGATTGCACGGTGGCAGGCAGGCAGCACAGGAACAGGATGCCCAGGTAGAGCTCCGGGGTAACCAGCGGTTCCAGCACGGGTTGCAGCGCCAGCCCCAGCAGCGGGAACATCAGGAACGTGGCCGAGAAGATGGTCAGGTGCAGCTTCCAGTGCGTGAGGCCGGCGATGATGGCCTCGCGCGAAAGGCGCGCCCCGTGCAGGAAGAACAGCAGGCCGACGGCCACGTTGGTGATCCAGCCGAACACCACCACGCCTTGCCCATGGGCAGGCAGGAAGCTGGCGATGATGACGGTGCAGATCAGGTAGAGGGTGAAGCGGTCGGGCAGAAGTCGAACGAGGCGGGACATGGGAAGGGAGGAAGAACGGAAAAGCGGCGGCGCAGGGCGCCGGAAACGGGGCGTATTGTAGACCCGCACCGTTGCGGCCCCGTCGCCAGGGGGCCGTAAGCGTCCGCGCGCTGAGGCAGTCTGCGGATCTTTACGCGCTCAAGGCGTCATCGCCAGCGCCAGATCGAACGCTTCCACCAGCGACGCGTGGTCGGCCACGCCCTGACCGGCGATGTCGAATGCGGTGCCGTGGTCCACGCTCGTGCGCACGAACGGCAGGCCGACGGTGACGTTCACGCCGTGATCCAGGCCCAGATACTTCACCGGGATGAGGCCTTGGTCGTGGTATTGCGCCACCACGATGTCGAACTCTCCGCGGCGTGCGCGCATGAAGACGGTATCGCCCGGCCAGGGGCCACTGGCATCGATGCCTTCCGCGCGGGCGGCGGCGATGGCCGGTTCGATGATGTCCATGTCTTCGCGGCCGAACTTGCCGCCTTCGCCCGCATGCGGATTCAAGCCCGCGACGGCGACGCGCGGCTGCGCGATGCCCATCTGGCGGCAGGCGCGGTCCGCAAGCCGCATCGCGGTCAATTCGGCCTGCGGCGTGATGCGCGCCATGACCTCGGCCAGTGCGACGTGGATGGTCACCAGCAGCACGCGCAGCTCATTGTTGGCCAGCATCATCGCAAAGTCCTGCGTGCCGGATCGGTCCGCCAGGATTTCGGTGTGGCCCGGATAGTCGATGCCGGCCTCGTGCATGGACTTCTTGTTGAGCGGGGCGGTCACGATGGCGCGGATGTGTCCGGCAAGCGCATCGTCGATGGCCGCGCACACATAATCGTAGGCGCCGCGGCCCGCCAGGGCGCTGACCTTACCCAGCGGCAGGTCGGCGGGCAGGGTGGGGCTGCAGGCCACCACCTGGATACCAGCCGCGTCCGGACGGGCCTGGCTGATGTCCGCGATCTCGGTGATATCCAGGCGGGCGCCCAATTGCGTCGCCGCGCGGCGCAGCGCGCCAGCATCGCCATACACCACACAGGGCGCGCCCAATCCCTGCGCACAGGCCTTGACGACGATTTCGGGACCGATGCCGGCGGCATCGCCCATGGTGATGCCCACGGGCAGGAGAGTGTTCACGGTGCTGGCAAAAAGAGAGGGGATACGCGAAATGCTACACCCGAAGCCGGGCGCCGCCGTGGGCGTTTACTGCGCGGTGTTCTTGGGAGGATCGATGGGCGCGCATTCGAACGTGACCGTGGCGCGCTTGGAACCCAGGCCGGTGGCATGGTTGGACGTCACGCTGGGCTTGACCAGCTTGCGGCCGAGCGACTGGCAGTGCTGGTCGGCGCGCTGCAATGCCTGGTTCTTGATCTCGACCCAGCTCAGCAATTGCGTGCCGGAACTGTAGGTGACGCTGTATTGGTCCTTGTTGACGGACGTGACCTCGCTCATGCTGGAACATGCAGTCAACAGGGCGAGGAGGGCGGCGGCAGGGGCAAGGCGAGCAAGCATGAAAAATCCAGGATTCGCGACAGGCCTCATTACACCACCATGTGGCGTCCGCCGGAAAGACGCGCGCGGGACGCGTGGCGGCTCAGGGAGCGGCAACCGCGCTGCGCCGATCAACCTTGCGGCTGAGCACGATCGAGGTCTGGGTCTGCTTGACGCCATCGATAAGTCCGATACGGTCCAGCAGCGCGTCCAGTTGTTCGTGGGTCTCGCAGCGCAGAAAGATCAGGTAGTCGTAGGGACCGCTGACCGATGACACCTCCTCGACCTCCGGCATCCGCTCCAGTTCACGGATCACGGCGGCCGGCGTCTTGGGCAGCACGCTGATGAAGCAATAGGCGCGCACCGCCGCCTCTTCCAGCAGCCGGCCCAGCCGCACGCCGTAGCCGGAAACGATGCTCTCGCGCTCCAGCCGCGCGATGCGCGCCACCACGGTGGTGCGCGCCAGGCCGAGCTTGCGCGCGAGGATGGCGGCGGGTTCGCGCGCATTGGCCTGCAGAAGGCTCAGCAGTTGCCGGTCGATGGCGTCAAGTCGTTCGTTCATGCGATGAGCGATGGCGTTGAGCAGGAAGGCGAAGTGGCGACGGTACAGGCGCCAGCCTGCCCGCGTCAATGCGTTGCCGCTAGCCGTCGGACTCGGGCGGAATGCCGCCGTGATAGATGCGGCCGTCGAACTCGAAGCGCGTGATGGTCTTGTGCGCGGCATCGAAGATGCGGTCACGGCTGGCGGCGTCCAGGCCGTCGTGGTCCGCAAAGCTGAAGCGGCACAGGTCGATGTCGCTGTCATAGAACGCGCTGTGCACGAAGCGGCTGACATCCGATTCGTGCGCAAAATGGGCGAACTCGCGCAGTTGCTCCATTTCGTGGAACGAGCCGTTGCGGCTGACCAGCAGCATGCCGAACTTGCGTTCTTCGTCTGCCATCGGTTCCGGCGGCGGCGCCGTGCCATCGCCGTGCGGATCCTGGCAATCGAAAAGCGCGCCGGCCTCACGCATGGCGGCCAGCACGCGTTGCCATTCCGGTTCTTCCAGCGTCAGACGGGCCATCATATAGAACAGCCGTTGCCGGCCCAGCGTGCGAGGTTCCGGCCCGCCCACATAACTGGGCCATGGTGTCGAGGCGTCCAGTCCGGCCAGCTCGGCCATTCTGCTGTCGGGATAGCCCAGCCTGTCCTGCAGCCGTTGCAGCGACTGGGCGCTTGGCGGGACATAGTTCTGGATCGTTTTCATGTGCGCGCTCCGGTTGAGCCGGGCGCCCGGAGACAGCGCCGGCGGCGTGCGCCGCGGG
>NZ_DIEJ01000219.1:0-17505 GCF_002418565.1 Achromobacter sp. UBA5777
GCAGCTCCAGCGCCAGCAGCACGGGTTGCCCGCCCAGGCCGTCCAGCGCCGGGGCACGCACCCGCGGTTCGTGCAGCGGATCGACGGGGCGGTCGATGCCGGTAGACAGCGCGGGCGGTTCAAGCCGGTCGCGCAGGGGCGAGAAACCTGCCAGCGCGGGATCGATGCGCACGCGGCGCAGCGCGCGCAGCGTGGCGGCGACGCATAGCGCGCCTGCGATCAGGCGCGGCACGATGCCGTAGACCACAAGCACACCGATCAGCCAGAGCGACCATTGCGCCTGCGCGCCGGCCGGCAGGATCTGCGTGCCGTCGCTGGCGCGGATCGTTGCGGCGTCGGGCATGGGAAAGCCCAGATGCGCGGGCAGCCAGCCGATGACCTGCGTCAGCCAGACGAAGGTGTCGGGCGCGAGCAGCGTGGTGGCCCAGATGAAGCGGTAGCTGGCGGTGGACAGCACCGCCAGCAGCGTCGCGAGCGCGGCGCACAGCGCGGTCAGCCACAGCAGATGGCTGATGCTGCCGAACAGGCCGCGCAAGGCGCCGGCGCGTGACAGCAGATTCAGGAAGGCCTGCGGCACCAGCGCGCCATCGGGTCCGCGCGCCAGCTTGCGCGTTGCCCATAACCAGAGCCGCCCAAAGCCGGTTACGGCCCCGGGCCGCAGCAGAAAGCTTGCCAGCCACAGCAGGAAGGTCAGCGCATGCAGCCCCAGCAGGGCACCCACGGCCCACAGCACATTGACGGGCCGCGTGCCATCGCCCAGCGCGCCCATGGCGGCCGCGGCGCCGGAAACCAGCGCCAGCACAAACAGGGCGGCCAGCATGGCCGTGGCGCTGCGGCGCCAGGCGTCGACGAGAGGATTGAGGTTTTCGCGTTGCGCCAGCAGCGCGGCGCGGGTCAGAATGCGCGACGGCAGGTCGGCATCAAGTTGGCGCACCTGGCGCACCGCCTGCGCGTCTTCGAGCGGCCCCCAGTGCGTTTCGCGCAACCGGATCAGTTCGGCAAGCCAGTGCGCGCGCAAGGGGCGCTGACCGGCGCTGTCGATGAGGGGGGAAGTATCGCGAGAGGTCGGAAGCGGCATCGCGTCGGAGCAGGCGGGAGGTGGCCGGGTGAGCCGCTAGGGCGGTGCGCCATTGTAGACCGCGCGCTGCGGCCGGCATGATCCCGGATCGGCGGTGTCAGTGCTGGGCGTGCGCACTGCGGTACTGGCCCGGCGTGACGCCGATGGCGTCCCGGAAGACGCGGGCCAGGTGGCTGGCGCTGCCAAAGCCGCAGGCCTGCGCAATGCTGGCAAGGTCGCCCTTGCCGGCTGCCAGCAGGCGTTGGGCGCGGGCCAGACGCCTGCCCCGCACCCAACCGTGGGGCGGCTCGCCGAACGAGGCGTGGAACATGCGGGCGAAGTGATACGTGGATAGCGCGGCGACGCCGGCCAGTTCGTCGAGCGTCAGCGGATCGGCCAGATGCGCGTCCACGTAGTCCATCACGCGGCGGCGCACCCCGGGCGCCAGACCGCCGCGCGCGGGTTGCGGCGTCTTGCGCGCCACGCCCTGCATCAGCAGATGGTGCAGCACGGTCTCGGCCGCGCTGCTGGCGGCCAGCCGGTCGGCGGGTTCGTTCCAGTCCGCGCCCAGCAGGCGGCGGCAGACGTCGATCAGCGAGTCGTCCTGGATGTAGGTGCGGTCGCGCAGTTCGAGGGTGCGCGGTTCGCAGTCCAGCCGCATGACGGCTTCGCGCGCCAGCCGCTGCGGAGCGATGTACAGGTGCAGGAAGCGCACGTTGTCGTTCATGCTCCAGCGGGAATGGTGCTCGGCGGGCAGCACGCAGAATTTGCCCGCGCCGCCATGCAGCGAGTCCTGGCCCACGCGAAACGATCGGTCGCCACCATGCAGGTACAGCGACAGCGTGTGGTGGCCGGGCGTTTCGTAGCCCAGCGTTTCGCGGGCGGTGCGCGACCACTGCGAGATCGCCATGCCCTCGCCCAGCGACGTGGCGCGCTGCAGCGTCGCGGTCGAGCGCGACAGCGTGCGGAATACGGAGAAATCGGCCGGGGCCGTAGCGGTGTTGCCCATGGGAAGGAATGCTACTGCGTTCGCACGCGCGTGACGCGCCCGATCCGGACAAAAGCGCAAGAAACGGCAATTGCGGCGTGGCTTGGGGGCGCACACTGGATGCCCGGTGCGCCAGGTGGCCGCCGGTGTCCGAATCGGCTCTCAGGGCTGCATTTCCGCGCCCCTCGCATCATGAATCTTTTCCTGTATCTGCTCACCGTCCTGATCTGGGGCACCACCTGGATCGCCATCAAGCTGCAGCTTGGCGTGGTGGCCATTCCCGTGTCGATCTTCTACCGTTTCGCGCTGGCGGGGCTGCTGCTGTTCGTGACGCTGTTGGCGATGCGCAAGCTGCAGAAGCTGGACCGGCGCGGCCACTGGCTGTGCGTGGGGCAGGGCCTTTGCCTGTTCTGCCTGAACTTCCTGTGCTTCTATTCGGCCACGCAATGGATTCCGAGCGGCCTGGTGTCAGTCGTGTTTTCGGCTGCCACGCTGTGGAACGCGCTTAACGCGCGAATCTGGTTCGGCACCCGCATTTCGCCGCGCATCATGGTGGCCGGCGCGCTGGGATTCTGCGGCCTGGTGCTGCTCTTCTGGCCGGAACTGGCGGGCCAGGAGGCCAGCCACGAGACGCTCCTGGGCCTGGGTTTTGCGCTGCTAGGCACGCTCTGCTTTTCCACGGGCAACATGCTGTCGTCCCTGCAGCAGCGCGCCGGCATCCGGCCACTGACGGGCAATGCGTACAGCATGCTTTATGGCGCGGCGATTCTTCTGGCGGGCTGCGTGGTTGCCGGACTGCCGTTCGGCTTCGATTCCTCGCCGGCCTATGTGGGCGCGTTGCTCTATTTGGCCGTGCTCGGGTCGGTCGTGGGTTTCACCGCGTATCTGACGCTGGTCGGCCGCATGGGGCCGGCGCGGGCCGCTTACTGCACGGTGCTGTTTCCGGTCGTGGCGCTGAGCATATCGACCGTCGTCGAAGGCTACCGCTGGACGCCGTACGCGTTCGCCGGCCTGGCGCTGGTGATGCTGGGCAACCTGCTCGTGTTCACGAAATGGTCGCCGTTTACGAAGCGGGCGGGCGTGGCGGGCAAGACTGCGTAACGCGGGTCGTGTCGGCCGCCGCGCGGCATCCCACATGGATGCCGCGTTTGCGCACGCGCTATGCGGCCAGCTTGCGCAGGGCTTCCAGCAGCCGGTCGATCTCGTTGCCGCTCGTCAGATAGCTCACCGATGCGCGCGCGACCCGGTCCAGGCCGCGGGCCTGCATGTCCAGCGGGGTGTAGGGCACGCCGTTGCTGCCGATGGTGATGCCCTGCGCGGCCAGCGCGCGTTGCACGTCGGCCGCGTCGTGTCCGGCGAGGTTGAAGGCGACCAGCCCGGATTTGTCGCGACCCTGGTCCAGCACCGACACGCCGGGAATGGCCGCCAGTTCGGCGCGCAGCGCCCGGGCGTTGGCGTCGATGGTCGCGCGGATCGTATCGAGGCCCACATCCAGTGCTTCGCGCAGGGCATTGGCAAGGCCGCAGCGCAACGCCAGCGAGTTCTCCGCGGATTCCAGGCGCGCGGCATCGGCGCGCAACATGGGCTCGCCGTCAGCGCCCAGCGGCGCGGAATGGGTGTCCACGAAGGCGGGCGTGAGCCGATCCAGGAAGTCGCGCCGCACGTACAGCAGCCCCGTGCCGCGCGGTCCGCGCAAGGCCTTGCGGCCGGCGCCGCTCAGCACGTCGCAGCCGATCTCGCGCACGTCGATGGAAAACTGACCCACCGCCTGCGCGCCGTCCACAAAGTACGGAATGCCATGCTTGCGCGCCACGCGTCCAATGGCGGCGGCCGGGTTGATGAGCCCGCCATTGGCGGGCAGCCAGGTCAGCGCGATCAGCCGCACCCGGTCGTCCAGCATGGCTTCCAGCGCCTCTGCATCCACGCAGCCGCTGTCGTCCGACGGGATCGTTTCCAGCATCGCGCCCGCGCGCTGCGCAATCAGGCGCATGGCGGCCAGATTGCCGCCCCATTCGTGGCGGCCGACCAGAATGCGATCGCCAGGCCGCCACGCCGGCAGCGCCGCAAACGCGGCGCCCCAACCCGGCGAGTTGCCGCCCGTCAGCGCGATTTCCTCGATCTGCGCGTTGAACAGCTGCGCGGCCAGCGTGCGGGCCGCTTCGATGAGATCGCGCGCCGCCACGCCCGCTTCCATCGGCCCGTGCGCCGCTTCGCGCTTCAGGTGCGCATGAATGGCCTGAAGCGTGGCTTCTGACGGCAGCGATGCGCCGGCGTGATTGAAGTGCACGGTGCTTTGCGCGCCGGGCGTGAGGGCGCGCAGCGCCTGGACGGCGCTCGGGGTCAGGGGGGCGGTCATGGCGGTTCCTGTCGTGGCAATCAGTCGGCCGGCATCAGGCCGGGGTCAGCGCGATCACGGCCTCGACTTCCACCGACACGCCTTGCGGCAACGCGGCGACGCCGACGGCGCTACGGGCATGGCGTCCCGCGTCGCCGAACACCTCGACCATCAGGTCCGAAGCGCCATTGGCGATGGCGCTCTGGCGGTTGAAGTCCGGCGCGCTGGCAACGAACACGCCCAGCTTGACGACGCGCGCCACGCGATCCAGGCGGTCGCCTGTGGCGGCGGCAATCTGCGACAGGATGCCCAATGCGCTGGCCCGCGCCGCCTCGACGCCATCGGCGTCCGATACCTGATGGCCCAATTGGCCCAGATAGGCCGCCTTGCCGTCCTTGCGCGAGATCTGACCGGAGATGTAGAGCAGATTGCCCTCCAGGACGAAAGGCACGTAGTTCGCGGCCGGCGCGGCGGCCGCTTCCAGGACCAGGCCAAGCTCGGCAACGCGGGCGGAAATGCTTTGGGTCATATCGGATCACCTATGAAAGAAAGGGAAAGCGTGTCTTGACGCTCCCCCGATGCTATCGGCCGGGGCGCGGCATGACCAATCAATTCTTACCTCGTACGTATGAGTAAAACTAATACGTCCTTTGTTGAACGGGGTATAGGCCGGTGTCTGACACCCAAAGAGACAGCCCATTCATAATCAAGCGCGGTTGTACGGGTGTCAGACACCCGTGGATTGGGCCACCGTCTGCGCCAGCCACGCGTGCAAGGCTTGGACGGGTTCGCTGAAAGCGCCGCGCGGCGTGACGAACCACCAGCCGATGCGCGGATCTTCCAGCACCGCGCCCGGCAGCGCCTGCACCAGCGCGCCGCTCGCCAGGTGGGCGGCGATCAGGCGCTCGCGGCCCATCGCCAGGCCCTGCCCCGCCAGCGCGGCCTCGACGACGATGTTGTAGTCGTGCAGACGCACGGTGCGGGCGGCGCCCAGGTCCAGCCCGTACCGGTGCGCCCAGGCGTCCCATTCGAACTGCTGCCGCGCGTGCGAGACCAGCAGCGGGTGGCGCAGCAGATCTGCGGGCGTTTTTGGCCGCTTTCTGCCCGCCACCATCGCGGGCGCGCACACGACCGACAGGCGTTCGGTCATCAGCAACGTGCTGCGCACGCCGGGCCAGCCGCCGCGGCCATAGCGGATCGCGGCGTCCACCTCGCCACCCGCCACATCCGCCAGCGCGATGTCGGGCTGCAATTGCAGATCGATGTGGGGATGCGCGGCGGCAAAGCCGGGCAGGCGCGTCGCCAGCCAGCGCGTGGCGAACGACGCCAGCAAGCCGATCCGCAGCGTATGGCGCGCAGGCTCGGGCGCGCGCAGTTCGTCGGTGCCCTGGCGCAGCAATTCGAATGCCGCGTGCACGCGGGCGTAATAGGCCTGGCCTGCCTCGGTCAGCGCGACGGCGCGCGTTCGCCGTTCAAAAAGCGCCACGCCCAATTCCCTTTCCAGCCGCTGGATGTGATGGCTGATCGCGCTTTGTGTGACGAACAGCTCTTCTCCGGCCTGCGAAAAGCTCAACCGCCGCGCGGCGGCCTCGAAGGCGCGCAGGGAGACCAGGGGCGGCAGGGATCGCGAGGAACGCATCGGTGTGCAGGGACGGAAGGTGCGGCAGATCCGGGTGATGCTACGCGATGCGCGCGGGTTGGCAACTCGCGCGCCAGCATGGCTGCAACCCCGTGACCCCAATGCAAAAAGCCCGCAAACAAGTTGCGGGCTTTTTTAAGGGTACTGCGGTACTGCAAATTCTTGGCTCCCCGAGCTGGGCTCGAACCAGCGACCTGCGGATTAACAGTCCGTCGCTCTACCGACTGAGCTATCGGGGAACAGGTAGAGGGGGCGAATTATGCACAAAAAAACGGAAGAATGCAAAGCGGGGCCGAAAAAGCGCGTTTCGGCAGCCGAAACCGGCCCTTTTTTTCAAGCTTGCCGTCAACCCGATCCCGTATGATGGCGCGCAGAGGGCTCGCGACCTCTCTCGATTTTTCTGGGTTCTCATATGTCTTCGTTCGACATTCAATTGCTGCTCACCGCGCTGGTGAGCGTTCTGGTCCTGGTCGCACTGATCGTCTCGCGGATACGCATGCATCCGCTGCTGGCGCTCTTGATCGTGTCGATCGGCGTCGGCTTTGCAACGGGCATGGCCCCGGGCGCCATCGTCAAAAGCCTGACCGACGGCGCCGGCAAGACGCTGGGCGCCGTGGGCGTGGTGATCGCGCTGGGCGCGATGCTGGGCAAGATCCTCGCGGACTCCGGCACCACCGAGCGCCTGGCCAATGCAATCCTGCGCCACACCTCTCCGCGCCTGATCCCCTGGGCGATGACGCTGGTGGCGTTCGTCATCGGCATTCCCATGTTCTTTGAAGTGGGCCTGGTGGTGATGCTGCCGCTGATCTTCAGTGTGGCGCGCAAGCTGGAAAGCCAGGCGCGCTTCAAGGGTTCGGCCTATGTCTACGTCGGCGTGCCGGTGATTTCGGCCCTGGCCGCCATGCACGGCATGGTGCCGCCGCATCCCGGCCCGCTGACGGCCATCGCCACGCTCAAGACCACGGTCGGCCCGACCATGATCTACGGCTTCATCGCGGCCCTGCCGGCCATGATCTTCGGCGGACCGCTATATGGCGCCTTCATCGCCCCTCGTATGACGACGCGGCCGGACGAGGCGCTGCTTGAACAGTTCACCGCCTCCACCGATAGCCCCACGGGCCAGCATGCGCCCAGCGTCGGCCTGGGCGTGCTGGCGGCCCTGCTGCCGGCTTTGCTGATGCTGGTCCATGCCGTGGCCGAAATGCTGCTGCCCAAGGACTCCAGCGTGACGCACGTGGCCGCCTTCCTGGGCAACCCCGTCGTCGCCATGCTGCTGGGCGTGCTGTTCGCGGCCGTGACACTGGTCTTCATGCGCGGCGGCGATCCGGAAAAGCTGCGCGGCGCGCTGGGCCAAAGCTTGAAGCCCATTGCCGGCATCATGCTGATCATCGCCGGCGGCGGCGCCTTTCAGCAGGTCCTGACGAACGCCAAGGTGGGCGACGCCATCGTGCACCTGACGCACCAATTTGCGTTCCCGCCGCTGATCCTGGGCTGGCTGATCGCCATGCTGCTGTCGGTGTCGACTGGCTCGGCCACGGTCGGCATCGTGGGCGCCGCTGGGCTGCTGGCGCCGCTTGCCGGCGCGGACCCCAACCTGAATCTTCCGCTGCTCGCGCTGTCGATCGGTTGCGGCTCGCTGTTCTTCAACTACGCGAATCACGCCGGTTTCTGGATGGTGAAGGAATCGTTCGGCATGACGATGGGCGAAGCCACGAAGACGATCTCGGTCGTGCAGTCGATCGTGTCGGTGGTGGGGTTGGTGATGGTGCTGCTGTTTAACTTGTTGCCGGCGCTGGGATGACGAGGGCTGGGGGCGAAGGCGCGGTGTGTGCGTCGCCCTCTCATGACACTCAATTTTGGCGCCAGGTCCGATTAGCGGATCCGGCGGCCCGCGTAGTCGCGCCTCCCGCGGGATATCCCGATCTGCCCGTTCCCCCGGCGTTAATCACCGTGGCAGATTGAACAGCTTGTTCATATCGATGCTGTTCTGCAGCGCGCGTCTCGTCGCTTCGTACTCGCGCTGCTCCGCTTCCTGGCGCTGTTGTTCGGTGGGTGCCGCATGGGTCACGGGCTTGCCTGTGCCCCGATAGATGCGGCGATCGCGCAGATAGCCTTGCAGTTCCCAACTGCCGGGCACCGGATCTGCACAGCCGAGGCGGCCAAAGGCATTGTGGAAACGACGGCTGGATACTCGGCGTAGGGCCGACGGGATGGGCTCGAAGGAGTTTATTCACTGCGCGCTTTCCATCATGACCGGGCCGCCTGCCCACGAACAGCGTTCGCGATAGCTGCCGTAGACATCCCAGGGGTCCTTGTTAGGAATCAAGTCATTCGGTCCGGGGTAGCCGTTGCCAGGGTAACCAGGACCTACGTTTGCTGAAACGACACGAACGCTTCCATCTGCTAGGAAGTGAACAAGCATATGCCCCACCTTTTCGTAGGGGTCCACTGCCACGCGTCGTTCGTAGCTTTGTCCGCCACAATCTCGCCAGTTAGTGACATTCCAGCTCACCACCACCGTTAGATCGGGATGCCATTTCCGCGGCAGCGTCGCGCAGCAGACGATGCGGCCACCGGTGCCTGCTTGATGTCCGCTGGCGCCATTGACCCAGAAGTTCTGCACGCTCACATGATCCGGCAAGTGATCGATTCCGGTCATGGACGTGCCTACGTTGTCCTGCTTGGCTTGCCGACCGTCACAGCCAGTTAAAGGGACCACTAGCAGTGCAAATGCCATGATGATGAGGGAGTAAATTCTCATGCCGACGCGTTGTTGGTTCTGACGACAGGTGGATTGCGTTACCCCTGGACGGGTGTTTCCGCGACCCACTTGTAGACGCCATGCTCAAGGTCGGTAAATAGGATTTCTATTATTTTTGCGACCGATCCGACCACGATCGTGGAGTCCGAAGCAGATGTCCCGGAGCCGCGTCAATCGGGCTTCAACGATTGCGCGGTTGCCGTGGCATGAAAGTCACAGGCGGCAGTGTCCGCCGCACGCCGTCAAATGTGCCGTCTCCCGGCGCAATCTGACGGTCGATTCTCACAGGCAAGAAAAAACCCGCATCGCCAGTCTGGATGCGGGTTTCGTGTACTGCGCCAGATGAATCTGGTGGAGATTTTTGGTGCCGGTGAAAGGAATCGAACCCTCGACCTTCTCATTACAAGTGAGCTGCTCTACCAACTGAGCTACACCGGCGATGCGTGCCGGGGCACGCGCAGGGACTGCATTGTAATGAAAAAAATGCAGCCCCTCTTGTGGGGTCGTTATTTGACGATCGTCAGGCGCGGGCGCTTGGGTTCGTCGTCGTCGCCATCATCGTCGCCGGAGGCGGGATTGGCGTCCGAGCCCTCGGGGGCGGCGGGGTTCGGCGTGGCGCCTTGGGCGCCTGCCTCGGGCGGCTCGTAGGGCTGTACCTCGAAGCCCATGCCGGCGCCGGTTTCGCGCGCATAGATGGCGCTGACGGCGCCCACGGGGACGTAGACGTTTTCGGTCACGCCGCTGAAGCGGGCCTGGAATTCGATGAATTCGTTGCCCAGCACCAGGCGGTTGGTGGCCAGCGTGCCCACGTTCAGCGTGATCTGGCCGTCGCGCACGTGGGCGACGGGCACCATGGTGTGCTCGTCGACCTGCACGGTGATGTACGGCGTGTAGCCGTTATCGGTGCACCATTCGTGCAGCGCGCGGATCAGATACGGTTTGGTCGAAGTTTCACCCATTACACAGCCAGCCTTAACGACGCATCACTTTTTCCGAAGGCGTCAGCGCTTCGATGTAGGCCGGGCGCGAGAAGATGCGTTCGGCGTACTTTTGCAGCGGGGCCGCATTCTTGGGCAGTTCGATGCCGTAGTGGTCCAGGCGCCAGAGCAGCGGAGCGACGGCCACGTCGAGCATGGAGAATTCCTCGCCCAGCATGTACTTGTTCTTGAGCAGCATCGGGGCCAGCTGGGCCAGGCGGTCACGGATGTTCTGGCGAGCGTTGGCAAGCTTCTTTTCGTCGGGCTTGGCGCTGCGGTCTTCCAGCGTCGAGACGTGAACGAACAGTTCCTTCTCGAAGTTGTACAGGAACAGACGCGTGCGGGCGCGCATGACCGGGTCGGCGGGCATGAGCTGCGGGTGCGGGAAGCGCTCGTCGATGTACTCGTTGATGATGTTCGACTCGTACAGCACCAGGTCACGTTCGACCAGAATGGGCACTTGACCGTACGGGTTCATCACCGAGATGTCTTCGGGCTTGTTGTACAGGTCGATGTCGCGGATCTCGAAATCCATACCCTTTTCGAACAACACGAAGCGGCAGCGTTGCGAAAACGGACACGTGGTTCCGGAATAGAGCACCATCATGGCGGTAAGTCCTTTATTGAAAAACGAAAGGCCAGCGCCTAAATCTAGCAGGCGCTGGCCCCAATTGCCAGGCAGGATAGGCTTTACAGCCCTATCCGCCTCTTCCGTCCCCGATAGACGGGGTGGCTGGGGAACCTGGCGGGGCGTTACGGTTAGCGCACGTGTTTCCAGTACGAGGCATTCAGGCGCCACGTAACAAAGAAGAACAGGAGCAGGAACAACATGACGCCGACGCCGATGCGGACGCGCAGTGTCTGGACGGGCTCGGCCATCCAGGACATGAATGCGGTCAGATCAGCGACGTCGTTGTCGTATGTTGCGGTTTGGGCCGGGTTGGCGGCCTTGAATTTGGCATCGAAGGTGGCATGGCCATGGTGATTGGCTAACGGCTCGGCCTTCACCGTGGCAAAACCCTGTGCATCGTACACCGTTGTGACGCGTTCCCACGTTTTGGGGGCGCCTTCCTTGCCTTCGACTTCGTGAACGGCGACGGTGGTGAGCTCGCGCGGACCCTGTTCCTGCCAGAGGGCATGCGGCATGCCGACCGACGGGAAGACCAGGTTGTTCCAGCCCGTGGCGCGCGACGTGTCGCGGTAGAACGTGCGCAGGTAGGTGTACAGGTAGTCGGATCCCGAGGGGCCGGCGTTCACGGATTTGGCGCGGGCGATCACGGACAAGTCCGGGGGCGTCGTGCCAAACCAGGCCTTGGCGTCCTTCGGCGTCATGGCGACGTGCATCATGTCGCCGATCTTTTCGCCGGAGAACAGCAGGCTTTCCTTGATCTGTTCGTCGGTCAGACCGATATCCCGGAGCTTGTTGTAGCGCATCGAAGACGCGCTATGACAGTTCAGGCAGTAGTTGACGAACAGCTTGGCGCCGTTTTGCAGCGACGCCATGTCGTTGACGCGGTAAGGCGCCTTGTCCAGCGGGAATCCGCCTCCGGCGGCAAAGGTTGCGGTACACGTGAGCATCAAGGCCACGGCACCAATCAGCTTCTTGATCATGGTTAGTCCGTTATTCTCGTTGGCTCAGTGGGCGTGGAACGTGACGCGGTCGGGCACTTGCTTGAAGGTGCCCAGGCGGCTCCATACCGGCATCAGGAAGAAGAACGCCAGGTACAGCAGCGTGCCGATCTGCGACGTCAGGTTCAACGGCGGACTGGGCGGCTGCGTACCGATGTAGCCGAGCACCAGGAAGTTGACCATGAAGATGCCGTAGATCCACTTGTGCCACGTGGGGCGGTAGCGGATCGACTTGACCGGCGAATGATCGAGCCAGGGCAGGAAGAACAGGATGACGACCGTGCCGCCCATGGCCACCACGCCCCAGAACTTGGCGTCGATGGCGCGCAGCAGCACGGCGACGACGATCAGGATGCCGGGGACGGCGATGCGCATGAAGCCCTTCAGGTTGCTCTTGGCGAACAGCACGATGGCGCCCAGCACCGACGCGCCCGCCAGCACCCACGTGAATTCATCCGTAGTGGCGCGCAGCATCGAGTAGAACGGCGTGAAGTACCAGACCGGGGCGATGTGCGGAGGCGTCTTCAGCGAGTCAGCAGGAATGAAGTTGTTGAACTCGAGGAAGTACCCGCCCATTTCCGGGGCGAAGAACACGATGGCCGCGAACACCAGCAGGAAACCCGCCACGCCCACCAGGTCATGCACCGAGTAGAACGGATGGAACGGGATGCCGTCTTTCGGTCGGCCGTACTTGTCTTTCGGGCCCTGCTTGATTTCGATGCCGTCCGGGTTGTTCGAGCCGACTTCGTGCAGTGCCACCAGGTGAGCCGCGACCAGACCGATCAGCACCAGCGGAATGGCGATGACGTGGAAGGCGAAGAAGCGGTTCAGCGTGGCATCGGACACGACGTAGTCGCCGCGGATCCAGATGGACAGTTCAGGACCGATGAACGGAATGGCTGCGAACAGGTTCACGATCACCTGGGCGCCCCAGTACGACATCTGGCCCCAGGGCAGCAGATAGCCGAAGAAGGCTTCGGCCATCAGACAGAGGAAGATCGCGACGCCGAAGATCCACACCAGTTCGCGGGGCTTGCGGTAGGAACCGTATAGCAGGCCGCGCAGCATGTGCAGGTAGACGACGACGAAGAACATCGACGCGCCGGTCGAGTGCATGTAGCGCACCAGCCAGCCCCACGGGACCTCGCGCATGATGTATTCGACGGATTGGAACGCGCGCTCGGCGTCCGGCTTGTAATGCATGACCAAAAAAATGCCGGTCACGATCTGCAGCACCAGCACCAGTAGCGCCAGCGAGCCAAAGAAATACCAGAAGTTGAAATTCTTGGGTGCGTAGTACTCGGACAGATGGGCTTTCCAGGTGGAGGTCACCGGAAAGCGCCGGTCCAGCCAGCCCAACAGGCCTGTCGTCTCGACGGTTTTCTCGCCAGCCATGTAACGGCTCCTTCTATACGTGGCGTATTGTTCTTACTTACGTAGATCGGGAAAAAAGCGCGACGCGAGCGTCAGGCCTTGTTGTCTTCATCGACGCCCACGATGATGCGGGTGTCGGTGAGGTACTGGTACGGCGGAACTTCGAGATTATCGGGAGCAGGCTTGTTCTTGAAGACCCGGCCAGCCAGGTCGAACGTGGAGCCATGGCAGGGACAGAGGAATCCGCCTTGCCAATCCGCGCCCAGACCGCCGCCGCCACCCGTTTCGAAGTGCGCGGTGGGCGAGCAGCCCAGGTGGGTGCAGATGCCGACGCAGACGAAGATCTCGGGCTTGCGCGAGCGAGCTTCGTTTTCTGCATAGGGAGGGGTGAAGCCGGGCCGCTTGGATTGCGGGTCGGCGAGCTGGGGGTCCAGCCCCTTCAGTCCGGCCAGCTGCTCGGGCGAGCGATGCATGATCC
The DNA here is from genome assembly GCF_002418565.1 of Achromobacter sp. UBA5777. NCBI lineage: Bacteria > Pseudomonadati > Pseudomonadota > Betaproteobacteria > Burkholderiales > Alcaligenaceae > Achromobacter > Achromobacter sp. UBA5777. The sequence continues at coordinate 13,239 of NZ_DIEJ01000219.1, forward strand.
AGACCGGTTTGCCGCGCCATTCGACCGTTTTCATGGAACCGACGGGAATGTCGCCGATATCCACTTCAACGGGGGCCCCAGCCGCGCGGGCTTTTTCGGAGGGGGAAAACGTGCTCACAAGCGGCACTGCCGTTGCGACACCTGCTACGCCGCCCACAGCACAGGCGGTGGTAACCCAGAAACGTCGCGAAGGATCAGGTGGCAGGTTGGGATCAACCGCACCGTCATCGTCATGCACCAGCGTATCCTGACTCATCTTCCTATCCTTGTTGATGCGCCCGCTCAACGAGTAGCATCACTTCTGCGGCATCGGGTTCGCGGGAATATGTAACAACATAGCAACCGCGTATTATAGGCCAGCCTACCCCAGGCGTATCACGAATGGAGCGGATTTATGAGCAAATCGACTGGTTTCGTCAAAGAGTTTCGAGATTTCGCGGTCAAGGGCAACGCGGTCGACTTGGCCGTTGGTGTGATCATCGGTGCGGCGTTCGGCAGGATTGTCGACTCGCTGGTCCGGGACATCATCATGCCGCTCGTCAATTTCATTCTTGGCGGATCGGTCGATTTCTCGAACAAGTTCCTGGTCTTGTCGATGCCTGAAGGCTATGCCGGGCCGATGACCTACGCGGATCTGACCAAGGCCGGCGCCAACGTGTTCGCGTGGGGCAACTTCGTCACCATCATCATCAACTTCGTCCTGCTGGCGTTCGTGATCTTCTGGATGGTCAAGGCCATCTACAAGGCCCGCAACAAGCAGGAGGAAGCGCCGGCGCCCGCCAAGACGCCGGAAGACGTGGCCCTGCTGCGCGAGATTCGCGATCTGCTGAAGCGGCCGTAAACAGCAAAGCGCCCCATCGGGGCGCTTTTGTTTTCTGCCGGGTCGACGGCCGGCGGTCCGGCGCTCCGGCGCTCCGGCGCGCCGGCGTCAAGGGTTCAGGCCGGGTTGTCGATGTCGACGAATTCGACCTTGATGCCGAAGCGTTCGGCCACGGCCTGCCCCAGTGCCTGGACGCCATAGCGTTCGGTGGCATGGTGCCCGGCGGCGATGAAGCCCACGCCGGTTTCCCGCGCCAGATGTACCGTGGACTCCGAGACCTCGCCCGTGATGTAGACGCTGGCGCCCGCGTCAACGGCGTCGCCCATCATGCCTTGGGCGCCACCGGTGCACCACGCGACTGTCCCCAACGGCTGGTCCGGATCGCCCACGACGAGCGGCTGGCGGCCAAGGCGTTGTGCCACCTGATCGCCCAGTTGGCCCAGTGTCTGCAGGCCGCTGGCCTCGCCCAGCCAGATCAGCCCGTCCTGCCCGCAGGTCTGCGGCACGCCGTCGTCGCGTAGCGCGGGCGTCAGACCCAGCACGCGCGCCAGCTGCGCGTTGTTGCCCAGCGTGGGATGCGCATCCAGCGGCAGATGGTAGGCAAACAGGTTCAAGTCATTCTTGAGGGTCAACGCCATGCGTGTGCGGCGGGTGCCGATGACGCGGCGGTCTTCGTTGCGCCACATCCAGCCGTGGTGCACCAGCACCGCATCGGCACCGCGGTCGACCGCCTCGCGCAGCAATGCTTCGCTGGCCGTGACACCGGTGATAATGTGTCCGACCTCGGATCGGCCTTCCACCTGCATCCCGTTGGGACAGTAGTCCTTGAAACGGGCTGCCTGCAGGGTGTCGTCCAGCCAGCTGGCCAGGACGCGGGAGTCCACTTTATTCATTGCTAGTCCTATCAGAAACATGCGCCGATATTGGCTGATCTTTGCTCAGGCCGTCACGGTCTGCCTGGCTATTCTATTCGTGGTGACGACGTTGCGGCCCGACCTGCTGCGGGTGAACGGTCCCGCCACGGTGCCGCCGGCCACCGCCGCGGCGGGACGCGTGTCCGCGGACGATGTGGGTGCAGTGTCGTACGCGGACGGCGTGGCGAAGGCGGCGCCCTCGGTGGTGAACGTGTTCACCACCAAGCACGTGAACGTGCCCTTGATTCCGCTGCCCGATGATCCGGTGCTGCGCCAGCTGTTTGGGCAGGTGCCGGGCGTGAGCCGGCGCGAGGCGTCAACCAGTCTGGGTTCGGGCGTGATCGTGAATGCGGACGGCTACGTGCTGACCAATTACCACGTGGTGCAGGCCGCCGACGCCATCGAGGTGGCGCTGCGCGACGGGCGGCGCGACACCGCGAAGGTGGTGGGTGCGGATCCGGATACGGACCTGGCGGTGCTCAAGCTGTCCAAGCTGCGCGACTTGCCCGCTGCGACGCTGGCGCCCGACAAGGGCTTGCGTGTAGGCGACGTGGTGCTGGCGATCGGCAATCCGTTCGGGGTGGGCCAGACCACCACGCAGGGCATCGTGTCGGCGCTGGGCCGCAATGGCCTGGGGCTGAACACGTATGAGAACTTCATCCAGACCGACGCGGCGATCAATCCGGGCAATTCGGGCGGCGCGCTGGTCGATGCCTACGGCAATCTGGTTGGCATCAACACCGCCATTTACTCGGAGTCGGGCGGGTCGATGGGCATCGGCTTTGCGACGCCGATCGAGATTGCGCGCAAGGTCATGGACGACATCGTCAAGACCGGGGCGGTCAAGCGTGGCTGGCTGGGCGTGGAGCCGCAGGACATGACGCCGGAACTGGCGCGGGCCTTCGAGCTGCCGCGCGACGCGGCGGGCGTGATCATTGCCGGGGTGATGCGCGACGGCCCGGCCGCGCGCGGCGGCCTGCGCGTGGGCGATATTGTCCAGTCGGTCAATGGCAAGCGGGTGGCGGACACAAACGGCCTGCTGTCGGAGATTGCGCAGGTGCCGCCGGGCCAGCGGGCCACGCTGGGAATTTTGCGCAGCGGCAAACCTGCTGAACTGGCGGTTGTTGTGGGGACGCGGCCGGGCAAGCCGCGCTAGGCGCATTTGCGCGCCGGCGCACGCGTGGCGCCGGTGTCTGGTTTGTCGGAGAGTTCACGCACGAGCGCCAGGATCAGGCGCTTTGTGCTGTCGGGTTGGGGCGCCAGCCGCGCGCAGATTTCGGCGCAATAGCCGTCGATGCCGTTGGCGGCGGCGTCCTGCGGCCCCGAACCCGGCGAGGTGGCGGGCACCACGCCATCCGTCAGCCACGACGCGCTGGTGCCGAGGGCCTGCGCCAGCCGCACCACCGTGTTGCGCGCTGGCGAATAGCGGTCTTCGCGGGTGAGGATGCGGTGGATGCAGGACTGCGGCACGCCCGACAGGCGCGAAAGCTGGTTCTGGCTATGGATGCCGCGCCACCGCATGAGGGTGCGCAGTCTTTGTGAGAGCGACATGACTGCAATGTAGGACTGCAGTCATGGGCCGACAAGGTAAAACGGTCCGCTTTTGTGCGGACCGTTTTGGTTTCCTTCTACCCTGCCGTCTGGCCGATTTCAGTGGCGTTCGGTCAGGGAGTCGGCGGCGTCATCTGTGGACGCACCTTCTTTCGGTGTGACCATCCGGGCGCAGATCAGCCCGACTTCATAGAGCAGGCACAGCGGCACCGCCAGCATGAACTGGCTGACCACGTCGGGCGGGGTGACGACGGCGGCGATGATGAACGCGCCCACCACGACGTAGCCGCGCGCGGCCTTCAGCTTGGACAATTCGACCACGCCCATCTTCACCAGCAGCACCACCGCCACGGGCACTTCGAACGTGATGCCGAACGCCAGGAACATCGTCATGACGAAGCTGAGGTAGGCCTCGATGTCCGGCGCCGGGGTAATGGACTGCGGCGCGAACGTGGCGATGAAGTGGAACACCGTGCGGAACACCACGAAATAGCAGAACGCCATGCCCGCGATGAAAAGGAAGGTGCTGGACACGATGAGCGGCAGCGCAAGGCGCTTTTCGTGCCGGTACAGCCCGGGCGCGACGAAAGCCCACGCCTGGTACAGCACCACGGGCAGCGCCACGATGAACGCGGCCATCATCGTGACCTTGACCGGCACCATGAACGGCGTGATGACGCCGGTGGCGATCATGCGGGTGCCTTCGGGCAGCGAGGCCAGCATCGGGGCGGCCAGCACGTCATAGATGGCCGACGCGCCGGGATAGATGAAGAGCACGATAAACACGGCCACCACGGCGCCGACGGCGCGCAAGAGGCGCGTGCGCAGCTCGACCAGGTGGGAGATGAAGGTCTCTTGCTGGCCTTCTTCTTGGGTTGCGTCCTGGGTCACGACGGAGTTCCGGAGGGCGAGACGGGCTTGGCGGCGGGCGCGGCGACGTCGGCCGCAGGCGCGCTGGGCGCCGGGGCGGGTGGTTGAGGGG